>CALISK010000153.1 GCA_938041625.1 uncultured Tenacibaculum sp.
AACATTTAATTTTTCATAATTTTTAATTACTTCGGTAAGATCTTTTTCTACAGAATTAAATTTAATACCACTTTTACTTGTTATGTCCTTTAAAATACTACTGTTGCCAACTAAATCTTTAATAGTTTTATATACTTTTAATAATGAAAGACACTTTTTTACGTTTAAATTTTTCAGAAGATAATCAGGGATATTATCAGTAGGGTTTTTAAGAAAATCTTTTAAATTTCCTTGAATATTATTAATTGAAATACTGTCTATTTTCTTAAAATCAAATTTATCTTCTAAAGAAATTAATTCTAGTAAATTATTTTCAGGTAAGGTTAAAGATTTATTATAAATAGAAGTATGTTCCAGGTAATTAAAATCATTTAAAAGACCTAGTTTTTTAATTAAAGTAATTTCTTTACAAATGGTAAGTATTGTTTTTATGATAGCATTTTTTGTAGTACGATTTTTTATGCTTTCGAGCTTTTCTTTTATATGATTTTTGTTAATTGTAATATTGGTTTCAATAATATTGTCATCAAGATTAGGAAATTTTTCATCATCTAAAAAAATATTTTTAATAGCATCATTTTTAGATTCTAATATATATTTAGTAGTACCTAAAATGAAAAGATAATTGGTCGTTTCTTCAAGTACTCTTTTAGTAATTACTTGATGGTTTTTTTCATTAAAAATAATGTCTACAACGCGTTCAATATAGAATTGTGTAAAATCATCTAGTTTTTTAGATTCACCAATAGATCTATAGATTGTTCTTTTAATTCCTTCTCTAACTAATTCTTTTTGTTTTTCTGCTATAATTTTAGCGAGTATTTCAACATCTAAAGTTCCTTTTTTAAAAGCAATGTTATCTAAACCAGCAGATAGGGTAGGAGCTTGGTAGTTTGACTGTGAAAGTAATTTAAAAGATAAAAGAACTATTAAAAATAAAATTTTTATAGTTTTCATTATATTCAATTTGGTTAGCGTAAATCTACTAATTATTTTCTGTGATGTACTCCCTATAAAAAGGTAAAAATGAAATTTAAGAACAAAAAAGAAATCGTTTACATAGGATAATTTTAATGTTAAAGTTACCTTGTATATTTGTTTAAAGCTTCACTTTATAGCTTTTACCCCCGATATTAACCTTTTTATTACTTCCAAAATGAAAAATTATTAGTATAATAGTTTTCTTATGTTCAATTCAATTATCTTATTTTCAAACAGATGTCGATTATGATGATTTAATGAAGAAAATTATTAGTTCATTTAATAACAACAATTCAAAAAATATTTTTGATTTATTCTCAACTGATTATCAGAAACTAAATAATTACAATGATTTTGAAAAAATCATACAAACTTATACTAAGAGGTTAGGTAAAATTAATTCAAATGAATTTTGGTTTGAAGGAGAGAAGGGAAACTGTTATTTACTTGAATTTGATAATGCAATTATGGTTTTAATTGTGAAACTATCTAAAGAAAATAACAGAGTTTAATATTGATGAATATAAAAAAACAAAAGAGATTACTTTTATAGTAATCTCTTTTATTTTAAATATTTATAATGTTTTAATCTTTTTTGATAACATCACCAGATCCTATAGAATTAATATCAACATGTTTAGGGTTTCCTTTATAATAAATATTACCAGATCCGACTACGGTTGCTTTAATTCTTTCTTTTACACTTACTTTAATATTACCAGAACCAGCTAAGCTTACTTTTAATTCATTTGCAGATAAATCATAAGCTTTAATGTTTCCAGAGCCACCTATAGAACATTTTAGATTATCTGTTTGACCTTGTAGATTAATATTTCCAGACCCACCAATAGATGTTTTAACAGTATTTACTTTTACATTCGCTTTAATATTTCCAGAACCACCAATAGAAAATGAAATTTGATTTCCTGTTATTGTTTTCTTTGAAATAATGTTTCCAGAACCACCAAGAGAAATACTATTAATATCATCAAAAGGTACTGTAACTGTTAGTTTTCTAGTAGTTTTAATATTCGTGTTTTTCTTAGTTTTTATATTTAAACTACCATTTTTAACTTCAGTTATAACATATGGTAAAATATTTTCTTCTCCCTCTAATGTAATTTCACCTTCCTTACCTTCTACAAGTATAACTTCGAAGAAACCACTGAGATTTACTTGATCGAAATTTTTTATAGATCTAGTTATTGTAGTTGTTGTTCCATTACCACGTATTTTTTTAGAATTCCACCAACTCTGTGAAAAAATAGAAATACTAGATAAAATAAATAGGGTTAATAGTAATTTTCTCATTTTTTATTATATTTTTAGGTTATTAATATTTTAACAATTGATTAAAAAAAACATCGCTAACAAAGGAGTTACTTTTTTAAAGTTACTGTACATAGTTATGGCTATTTCAGTTGCAATTCCGTTAATTATTAAAGATGTTAACTTAGAGTTTATAATTAAGTTAGTAGCACTGTTTTCATTGTCTTTTTTATATTTGGAAACGACGAAGAAAGTTAATTACACGTATGTATTAATTTTGTTACTTTCAATTTTGTCAGATTCTCTGTTTGTTTTTGAGGAAAGCTTTTATTATCCAGCATTATTTCTGCTTATAATTAATCGATTTCTCTATATCGTTATTATTCGACGTTCTGTATTGTCTAAAATATCTCCTCAGTTTTTTTTCTATGCGCTTCCTTTTGTCTTAACGTTTATAATGATTTATACGTTGCTTTATGACTATATAGTAAGAATACAAATCTCTGTACTAGTTATGGGAATACTATCTATTGTTTTAGTGTTTTTTACTTTTTTAAACTTGCTTAATAAAAATAATAAAAAGGCTAGGTATTTCTTTTTGGGTACTACTTTAATGCCTTTTGCAGATGTTTTAATGGCCATCTCTAGTTATATAGATGAGCATTTAACCTACGTTATTATTTATCATTTCTTATATTATATAGCAAGATATTCTATATACAAATCAATGGTTTTAAAGTAATAGTCTTAATCATTTAACTTTAACGAAACACCCCCATAATTTGAATTTATTTGAATTTTAGAATTACTATTTTCATTTCCAAAGCTACCTTCATAGTGTTTTTTAGAGCCTTTTTTTATAGATTTTGTTGTTTGCACATGATTATCAGGGTATTTAAAACTAGCATAACTTAAATCAATTAAAAAGGTAAAATCATTTTTAGCAGAAGTTCCTATTTTAATGCCTGTATAACTAGCATCAACATATACTTTACTAAACCCTTTTACTAGGTCTTTAATTTTTAAACTACCATAATCAATATTAATATTTAAATCTGTTCTAACTGTTCCTAAACTTATACCTGCGTAATCTAGTTTTCCGTTAACAGATTCAACATCATTTATAGCAACGCTACCATAATCGCAATTAAAATTTATTTTTTTTGTCTTTCCTATTTTTACCGTAGTATAATCAGCATTAATTTTTAATTCTTCACTATTATTAATTGCGATTTTAGAATAATCAGCATTAATATTTCCTGATTTTATAAAGTTAATTGTAGAATTTCCACAATAATCTAGATTAATAGAATTTTCTTTGTTTAATAATTTTTCTATTTGAATAGATCCATAATCACAATCAATATTAGCTTTACCTTCAAGAATATCTAAATCGATACTTCCGTATTTATTATTTAAATCAGCATTATTTGTAATAGGCATTTTTACATAATAATTGATTTTATAACTAATGTTTTTAGAATTATTACCCCACCAACTCCAACTAGATTTTGTGTTTTCAATTCTAGTTCTAGCCTCCACTAAACTTTCATTAGCTTCAAAGTCAATATGAATAGTATTTAGTTTTTCATTTACTTTTTCTATATCTCCACCTTTCACTATAATTTTAACTTCAATTTCAATAGTGTTTTTATCCCAAGTAGTTACATTAACAGCTCCGTACTTATTTTTTATATATAAAGTAGCATTACTTTTTACATTAAATTTTTTACTAATGGTTTTAGTTTTTTCATGCTTTTTTAAATCGCTAGCAGCTATAGCTAGAGGAATTAAAAAGAGGATTAGCGATATTTTATTAAATAATTTCATTGAATTGTTTATTTTGATTTTCAGGGTTTTTTATAATATCTAGTTGAAAAAGTAATTTTTCAAGTATTTGTAATCTTTGTTGGTAATTACTTATCATACCTTGTATAATTTGTTTTTCATTACCAATATTTTTAAGCTCGTCACTAAAAATTTTAAATTGATCTTCCAATTCTTCTATTTGCTCTAGAGCATCTTCTATAATACTTTCATTTTCAATATTTCTTTGACCTTCAATTTCTTTTAGTTCTTGGTTAATGGTATTTATAAAGAATAATTCAGTTTCTGCCATTTCTGATGACAACATATTGTTAGGAGGACTATCACTAAAGTTGCTACCTAAATAAAAACCTATTAATAATATTACAGAAGCTGCTATTGATAACCATTTCCATGAAAAATTAGATTTCTTGGTTTCTTCTTTTCTATTTAGTTTTCTTAAGAATCGATCTTCATGACCTAATTGTGGTTCATGGATGTCAAAATCATTCTCTAAAACAAATTCTCTCAGTTTATCTTCCATTTACATTGATTTGTTTTTCATTGTGAGTTAATATTCCTTTTAATTTCTTTTTGGCTCTAGAAATTGTGGTTCTTACATTTTCATTACTATAATTTAGTATTTGAGCAATTTCTTCATTATCGTATCCTTCTATTAAGTTTAATGTTAAAATAATTCTATAATTATCTTTTAAACCATTTATAGCATTAAGTATACTTTTTACATTTAAAGAACTATAATTAACAGTTGTTATTTCATCTTCATCGGTGGGAACGATTTCCATTTTAACTTCGTCATATCTATTATTCTTTTTTAATTGTGTTAAACTCTTATTAATAACAATTCTTTTTAACCAAGCCCCAAAAGTAACTTCTCCTTTAAAATCATTTATTTTTGTAAAAGCCGATAAAAAAGCCTCTTGCATTAAATCTTCTGCTTCAAATTCATTTTTTAAAATTCTTAAAGCTGAATTATACATAGCCTTGTAATACAATTTATATAATTGCATTTGTGCTGCAGCATCATTTTTTTTACAGCTTTTAATTAGTTGATTTATGTGTAAGTTAGTTGTTTCCAATTCTAGTTTATCTATTTCAAAGACTCATGAAAAAATGAGATGTTACACTTTTGTTTAAAATCTAAAAAATATTTATTTAATTTAAAATTGTTAATTAATTTAAGGTGATAAAAAATAAAAATATTAAAATATTATTATATTTGGCATAATGATTGAAAATGTTAAAATCATAGAGTGTCCAAGAGACGCTATGCAGGGTATAAAGAGTCATTTTATTCCAACAGAATTAAAAGCGGAATATATAAATTCATTGTTAAAAGTTGGCTTTGATACTATAGATTTTGGGAGTTTTGTTTCACCAAAAGCAATACCCCAAATGAAAGATACAGCAAATGTACTTAGTAAGCTAGATTTATCTAGTACAAAAAGTAAGTTATTAGCAATAGTTGCTAATGTAAGAGGAGCAAATGATGCATGTGTTTTTGAAGAAATAGATTATTTAGGATATCCTTTCTCTATTTCTGAAAATTTTCAGATGAGGAATACGCATAAAACAATAGCAGAATCTGTAGATATATTAAAAGATATTTTGAATATTGCGCATAGAAACAATAAAAAGGTAGTTGCGTATTTATCAATGGGTTTCGGAAATCCTTATGGAGATCCGTGGGATGTAGATATTGTTGCAAATTGGACAGAAAAACTTGCAAATATGGGGGTAAAAATTGTATCTTTGTCTGATACGGTAGGTAGTTCAACCCCAAAAGTAATAGACTATCTATTTTCAAGTTTAATCCCTAATTACCCTAAAATTGAATTTGGAGCTCATTTACATACAACGCCTTTAACATGGTTTGAGAAAATTGATAGTGCTTACAAAGCAGGTTGTAATAGGTTTGATGGAGCAATAAAAGGATATGGTGGTTGTCCAATGGCAAAAGATGATTTAACAGGAAATATGCCAACAGAAAAAATGTTATCGTATTTCACAACAAATAAAATAGAAACGAATGTAAAACCAATGAGTTTTGAAAGTTCATATAACAAAGCTCTAGATGTTTTTAATCATATATAAATATTAGATGAAGTTTAGTTTTTTAATCTTATTCTTTTTTAGTTTTTCACTAAAACCTGAAATAGCTCCTTCAACTGAAGGTGAAACATTAGGGACGTGGGATATTAAAAATGGAATATTTATTGAAAACAATGATGATGAAACTAGTATAGCTCGTTATAACTGGAATGTGTTTTATAATATTTTTCCTAAAAGAATTACCCAAAAGTATATTAAAAAACTAGTTTTAATGACTGATGGGGAAGATGAAAAAACAGGAGCATTAGGGTCTTTAAATGATAAAAATACAGAATGGCAATTAGTGTTAGATCCTATTGATGTAGATTTTACAAGTAAAGATGAAACAAGAATAAGCCAATCAATTTATACTTTAGTTCATGAATTTGGACATCTATTAACTTTAAATAATACTCAAATTAAACCAACAGAAGGTTTAAAAACAAAGCAGGATCCTAATGAACCATATGTTACTTTAGAAGGAATTACTGCTAAGAAAAGCTATTTAAACAAATTTGTAAATGAATTCTGGGATGGAACCTTATTAAAAGAATGGGATTTTATTCAAAGAAATTATTGTTATACAGAACAGAAAAGTTGTTTAGAAAAACTATACGGTTTGTATAAAGATAATTATACTGATTTTTTAACCGATTATGCTGCTGAAAGTCCAGAAGAAGATATCGCAGAAAGCTGGACTGCTTTTGTGTTAGGAGAGAAAATTAAAAATCCAGAAACAATAGCAGAGAGAAAAATTAATTTCTTTTATCAATTTGAAGAACTCGTTTATTACCGAAAAGTAATTCGTAAGAATAAAAAAAGATACGAATAAAACAATCCTATACCTTTTGCTGTGAAATACATTAAGTTATCTACAATAACAGTCATTACCTTATTTTTCTTTTTAACTTCATGTAAATCATCTTTAGATAGTCTTACATCGAGTAAAGAATATAAATTCGAAAAAAAACCTAATAAAATATACTTCACTATTATTCAATTAAATGATGTGTATGAAATTGCTCCTGTTCAAAACAATAAGTACGGAGGAATGGCTAGGGTAGAAGCATTGCATAAAAAGTTATTAGAAGAAAATCCTAACACGATGTTAATGTTAGCAGGAGATTTTCTAAACCCTTCTTTATTAGGAACGATTAAAGTTGATGGAGAAAGAGTTAGAGGAAAACAGATGGTTGAAGTTATGAATGCTATGAATTTTGATTTAGTAGCTTTTGGTAACCATGAATTTGATTTAAGTTATAATAGTCTTCAAAACAGATTAAATCAAAGTAATTTTGAATGGATTTCTTCAAATGTTTTTCATAAAGATAAAGGCAGAAATAACTATTTTCATAAAGTGATTGAAGGGAAAAAGGAATCTGTAAATGAAACTTATATTCAAGAATACAATGTAAATGGAAATCAAGTTAAAATAGGTTTCATTAGTGTGTGTATTCCTTCAAATCCTAAAAATTATGTAGCGTATTCAGATATGTTTATTGAAGCAGAGAGAACCTACAATGAGTTAAAAGAAAAAGTTGATATTGTTTTAGGATTAACGCATGTTAAATTAGAAAATGATATAGAAATAGCGAAGTTATTACCTAATGTTCCTTTAATAATGGGAGGACATGAACATACTAATAAGTATGAAAAAATAGGGAATACAGTAATAGCAAAAGCAGATGCAAATGCTAAAACGGTTTATATTCATAGATTTGAATATGATCCGCTAACAAAAAAAACGAATATAAAATCTGAGCTAAAAACAATAAATGAGCATATTCCTGCTGATTTATCTGTAGATAAAATAGTTCAAAAGTGGCAAGACATTTTAAATTTAAAAATAAAAGAGGTAGTTGCTAATCCTAATGAGAAGATATATACAGCAAAAGTAGCTTTAGATGCCAGAGATACTCCGATAAGATCTGTTCAAACAAATATGGGAAAGATAATAGCAAAATCTATGAGTTTTGCTTATAATGATGAAGTAGATTGCGCTTTTGTAAATGGTGGATCTGTTAGAATAGATGATACGTTATCAGGAGACATAACACCAGTAGATATTTTTAAAGTACTTCCTTATGGGGGAGCTGTATTTAAAGTTAAAATTAAAGGAAACTTATTAAATAGAGTCTTAAATTTTGGAGTTAAAGCCTCAGGAACTGGAGCATATTTACAATATTATAATGTTAGTAAAAATGAAAAAGGAATGTGGCTAGTTCAAAATAAAGCAATAGATCCTAATAAAACCTACATTATTGCTACTTCCGATTATTTATTAAAAGGTTTTGATATACCCTTTCTAAAAGAATCAAACGCGGATGTTTTTGAGGTTTATAAGCCAACTTCAAATGAAATGTCTTATGATGTTCGTAAAAGTATTATTGAATTTCTAAAAACAGAGAAATAGAATAACCTAATAAGTTTATGTCTGTATGATAAGTTGTTTTTTCAATATAGACGTTTTTCTACTTATTAATTTATTCTTTTAAAAATGTATTTCCTTATTTTTATTTAAAATAAATCTAAATAAATTTTGTAAACTATTTTTTCAATTATATATTTGCTTCATTATTTAAAATTAATCTTAATAAAATGAGGAAAGTTATTTTATCTGCGTTAGTGTTAAGCGCAATTACATTTGTATCATGTTCAGATGATGATGAAACTATTGTAGATCAAACAGTTACAGCTCCAGCTACTTATAAATTTGAAAGAAATGGGAGTACTACAGTTAGTTATTCTGGACAAACTACTCGTATAAAGATGGCTGAAGAATTGATTGGTGCTTTAAAAAAGGACGTAAGTACTTTAGCACAATTAAACGGAATGTTTGCACACGAAGAAGGAAATAATGATTTTTCTGAAGCAGATTTAAATGCTTCTTCCAAAAGCGTTAGAAGTAAAACTGCTGCGTCTAAAGATTTCTTTTCAAGTAATTCTACAGAAGCAAATGCTATAAAAGTAAAATTTGATGGGTGGATTAAAGAACAAGTAGAGGAAGTTTATCCAAAATGGGGAGATGTTGCAGAAGCTGGTAAAGCTGGTCAAATTCAAGAAAACGGAGGAGGTAAAATTCGTTATGTAAACGCCAAGGGGTTAGAATTAAACCAAGCAGTAAATAAAGCTTTAATAGGAGGTTTAATGGTAGATCAAATATTAAACAATTATTTAAGTGTTAATGTGTTAGATGAAGCAACGAATGTAGCTGAAAACGATGCAGGTACTGTTGCAACAGATAAGAATTACACTACCATGGAGCATAAATGGGACGAAGCATTTGGATATTTATATGGTACAGATAATGCAGAAAACCCTCAGTTAGGAGCAGATAGTTTTTTAAGTAAATATGTATCTAGAGTAGAAGGAGATACAGATTTTGCAGGAATTGCAGATGAAATTTATAATGCCTTTAAATTAGGTAGAGCTGCAATTGTTGCAAAAAATTATAAAGTAAGAGATGAACAAGCTAAAATACTTAGAGATGCTATTTCTAAAGTAATTGCAATTAGAGCTATTTATTATTTACAACAAGGTAAAGATAAATTGACAACAGATAAAGCAGCTGCTTTTCACGATTTATCTGAAGGATATGGCTTTATTGAGTCTTTACGTTTTACAAGAGATACTTCTAGTAATGTAGCTGTATCTCATTTAACAGCTACAAAAATAGAAGAATTTACAACTACTTTGTTAGAAGGTAATGGTTTTTGGGATGTAACTGAAATAGAATTAAATGATATTTCAGAAGAGATAGCAACTGCTTATGACGTAAAAATTGAAGAAGCAGCTAAATAGAATTATTCTTAATAAAAATAATTTAATAAAAAAGTAGCTGTTTTTACAGCTACTTTTTATCTTTGTCCAGATTTATTTAGAATAAATAGAAATAAGAGATCATGTTTAAAAAA
>CALISK010000154.1 GCA_938041625.1 uncultured Tenacibaculum sp.
TTCAGAATTATTTTCACTTGTTTTAAGTTGTAAAATATTTAATAATTTATCTTTTACTTCAGGAAAATGATCTCCAATAATTTTTGAAGATTCTACATTAGATATTCCCTTTTTAAGACCAAATAATTTAAATAAAGGAAAAAAGATAAAACGAACTAATAAAGCTAATTCTACAAGTATAAAAAGCCAAAAAAGTAAAGTCCTGGCATTTGGTTTTAACCATAAAAAATACTCAATAAATAAAGTAATAAATAAATAAAATAAGCCAATAGAAGCAAATAAGATACTTCCTTTAATTAGCTCGTTTGTATAATATTTTTTACTAAATGTTTGAAGTTTTTCTTCAATCAAATTAAAATCACCCATAATTTCAATGTTAACTCGTAAAGTTACTTAATTTAAAATAGTATTAATAGCAATTATTTTTTATAAAAAATCAAAAAATGACACTACCAATTTTTTAATTTAAAATAAAATAAAACATGTTTTTGTTAAATAAAATATAAAAAAGTTAATTAATTATTGATTATAAAGTTAAATAAATAGATTTAGTGAAATTATTAATTAAACCTATTAAATTTAGAACATTATGAAAAACGAGTTTTTAAACAGTAAAAACGTTAATATTTTATCTAAAAAAGCACAAAAAAACGTTCAAGGAGGCCTTTGGGGAAGTTCTAATTGTTTGTTAACAGGATGTCATGCACATTATCCAGGAAGTCCAGATGACGGAATTGTTGGAAGAGACGGAGGTCCATGTGCTATAGCAACTCCAACTGGTCAAAGTTGTATTGGAACTGCACGAAATGGAAAATGTTGTATTGGATCTTTTAACTAAAGAAATAACAGATGAAATAAAAAAGCTATTCATTTTTGAATAGCTTTTTTATTTCATTTCATAAATAGGTTTTGAAGCCTTAGAATTTGATATAAGTATTGCATAATCAAGAAAATCTAATGTAGAGATTCCTTTTACTAACTTTCCATTAGATTCTTCATCTTTCATTACAATTTCAATTAAATCTGGAGTTTTTTCTAAGTAAGGACTATCTTTTCTATTTAATTTAAATAAAGTTAAATCAGAAATTTTAGTGTTTTTTAAATGTTGAATACCTCTAAAGTATTCTTTTTCATAATCACCAATACCGTAACCTCCTTCTGTAGTAAAACTTTTATATTCTCCTTTTTCATATACTTCGCTCCAAACAACCCTACTATTTGTAAAATAACCAATTACAGAAATTATTTCTTCTTTAGTATATATTTTATTTTCAATTAATCGTGCAAAAAAAGAAGGACTACTTTTTGCTCCTTCCCTAGCCTTTTCTATATGAAAAAAGCCAACTCGTAAGAATTGTAAATTAGTTTTAAAATCATATATTTTATTTAAATTTAAATAATTGTTGTAAACAATATTACTTCTTCTAACTTTTAAGTTAAAAGAACTTTTTATATTGTTTATTAGGTGATTAAATTCATCTAAATAGGTGATCTTTTTAGCATAAAATTCTTTTTTGTTTTCATAGTCGGTAACAAAAGATTTAATCTTTTTATAGGCATAACTTAAATTACCTAAAGCATAACTGGTAGTATCTAAACGAACCATGTTTTCAATTTCATTTAAAGGAATATTTTTTTTATCCTTATTATCAACTAAATCAAGTAAATGCTTTGTTACAAAACGATAATTACGTATCCATTCTAAGCCTAAAATTTTTATTTTATTAGGAAGTTTATCATTTAAACGCTTAAAATTTTTCCATTTTTTATACATTTCAATTGTTCTCTCTTGAGTAACATGAAAACCATTATGAATAATTAATTTTTTTAAAAGTAAAGTGTCTCCTGTTTTTAAATATTTATTATAAAAATATGCAGTACTATTATCTACTTCATGAAAATAAAATTTAAGCGTGTTATTTTTAGTAATAGACGTTAATAGTTTTAATTCAACATCTTCAGTTTTAGCACTACCGTGGTAAGCACCAAAACCAATAATTTTAAAATTTTTTTGAGGAAAAATAAATTTTTTAGAGTTTAAATCAAAACGATTTTTAGTTAAATACGACTCTTTATTTTGAGCTATTGAGTTATAAATTGAGCAAAAAACTAAAATAAAAAAAAGACGTTTCATAGTTTCATTTTGAATTAAAGACCAAAGACATTATTTTTTGTGACACTTATTAAAATAGTTTTCTAAATTTAATAACTTCGTAATTAATAAAATACACCAATGTTTTTGTAAGGTATTTTAATTGAGATAAACTAAGTTCTAAAATAATTTAAAAAAATGAAAAAATTAACTTGTCTTTTAATCTTTGTTGCCACAACGGCATTTTCTCAAAGTCCTTGGACTAAGAAAAAAAATGAAACGTATTTACAATTATCTTTTACAACTATTTCTGGTTATACCGAATTGTTTGCTAAAGATGATCCTGTGCCAACAAACAGGAAAATGAATGATAATACATTACAGTTATATGCTGAATATGGTATAACTGATAAAACAACATTAATGGCTAGTTTACCTCTTAAATTGGTTTCATCTGGAGATTTAGTTAATCCAGCAATTAATTTAACTACAGAAAGTTCATTAACATCATTAGGAAATATTCAATTAGGAGTTAAGCATAACTTTTATAATAAAAAATGGTTAATCTCTGGTCAATTAATGATTGAAGCAAACACAGGTGATTTTGAAGAAGCTTCAGGTTTAAGAACAGGTTATGATGCTTGGACGGTTACTCCTTTAATTCTTGCAGGAAGAGGTTTTGATTCTTGGTATATTCAAGCTTTTACAGGTGTAGATATTAGAAGTAATGAATATAGTTCTGCATTTAAATTAGGAGGAGAATTAGGATATAAAGCTTTAGATTGGTTATGGGTAGCTGGGTTTTTAGATGGAGTTGCTTCATTTCAAAATGGAGACGTACAAACGCCATTAACTAATGCATTAACGAGTTTATACGTAAATAATCAAAGTTATGCTGGTTTTGGACTGAAACTTATAGGTGAGTTTGACGATAATTTTGGAGGAAATATAGGTATAGGTGGTGCTTTTGACGGACGTAGAGTTGCCGTAGCTCCTGCTATTACTTTTGGTGTGTATTATAAACTATAACAGCATTTTATAATTATATAAAAACCCAGTAAAACAATAAAGTCTTACTGGGTTTTTTAATAAAAAACAGATAAAGGTTATTTTAACTTTACGATTTCTTTTACTTCCTTTCCATTTTCCTTAGAAGTCTTATATGTAATTTCAAAAGACTTTCCTTTTAAACTATCTGATTTTAAATCAAGTACTTTTAATATTTCTTCAGTTACAGATTTAAAATGTACAGTTTTACCATCTTTTAAAGTAAATGCATAACCTTCAGCTTCAGTATAACCATTGTATTCTCCTACCACCATTTGTTCTTGGTTAACAACAGTAATATTTGTGTTAATTACTTTTTCGTTTGCTTGCATTGTGCTAATAGTACCAAATACCGTTAACATTGATGTAATAGCTAGTTTATTAAAATAGTTTTTCATTTTTTTATAATTAAAATTAGTTTCAATTATTTAATATTAAATAGACTTTTTTGTAGTAGCTGCGCAAACTTTTTATCTACAGAAACCAAAACGACCTATTTTTTTAAATATTCTTGAAACTTCTTTTTTTAACATAAGATTAGAATCCCTTTTAAAAAACATAAATACTTTATTTTTAACTATTTATGTTTTTAATAATAGAGTTAATTAATTTTGTGTTTTAGGGTAAGTGATAGTGTACCAATGTTTTGTTGAATAAAATTGAATATTATTAGTTTTTGACAAAAAAGTATAAAACTTTAACATTTATACTAAAAACTTAAAATAGATTTAATTATTACAGATATTTTCGTAGAAACCCACTAGTTTCACTTCTTTTTTTTATGCCTATATAAAACTATCTTTGCGACATTAAAAAAAGTAAAAAAATGTCAGAAAACGTACGTGTACGATTTGCGCCAAGTCCTACAGGAGCACTACACATTGGAGGTGTAAGAACCGCATTATTCAATTATTTATTCGCTAAAAAATACAATGGAACTTTTGTTTTAAGAATAGAAGATACCGATCAAACTAGGTATGTTGCTAATGCAGAGGAATACATAGTTGATGCGTTAGAATGGTGTAATATTCCTTTTGATGAAGGTCCTGGAAAGAATGAAAAATTTGGTCCGTACAGACAATCTGAACGTAAAGATTTATATAAAAAGTATGCTGATGAATTACTAGAAAAAGGATGGGCATACTATGCTTTTGATACTTCGGAAGAATTAGATGCGCATAGAAAAGATCATGAAGCAAACGGTAAAACATTTATTTACAACTGGCACAATAGAGAAAAAGGAAGGTTAGTAAATTCTTTAGTACTTTCTGAAGAAGAAGTACAACAAAAAATTTCTGCTGGAGAAAAATACGTAGTTCGTTTTAAAACACCTCAAGACGAGACATTGATATTAGAAGATGAAGTACGAGGAAAAATTAAAATAGAAACGAATACGTTAGATGATAAAGTATTATTTAAGTCAGATGGAATGCCAACATATCATTTAGCAAACATTGTAGATGATCATTTAATGGAAATATCGCATGTAATTCGTGGTGAAGAATGGTTACCTTCTCTTCCACTTCATACACTTTTATACAGAGCTTTTGAATGGGAATCTCCAAAATTTGCACATTTATCTTTAATTTTAAAACCAGTAGGTAAAGGAAAATTAAGTAAACGTGATGGTGATAAATTAGGTTTCCCAGTTTTTCCGTTAGAATATACGAATGAGAAAACAGGAGATGTTTCACGTGGATATAAAGAAGATGGTTATTTTTCAGATGCTTTTATAAATATGTTGTCATTGTTAGGATGGAACCCTGGAACAGAACAAGAATTATTTACACTAGAAGAATTAACTAAAGCATTTGATTTAGCTAGAGTAAGTAAATCGGGAGCAAAATTTAGTCCAGATAAGACAAAATGGTTCAACCAACAATATTTACAACAAAAAACAGATGAGGAGTTAGCAATGTTGTTTTTACCTCTTTTAGAAGAAAATAATGTGTCATCAGATACAGTGTATATTCAAAAAGTAGTTTCTTTAATTAAAGAAAGAGCTGTTTTTGTGAATGATTTTTGGGGATTATCTAGTTTTTTCTTTGAAGACCCAACAGCGTATGACGAAAAAGCATTTAAAAAACAATGGAAAGAAACTACAGGTTCTTTAATGGAAGAATTGGTATCGGTAATTGAAGCTATTGAAGATTTTTCTATTGAAAATGCGCAAACGGATATTAAAGGATGGATTACTTCTAAAGAAATTGGTTTTGGTAAGGTAATGCAACCACTTCGATTAAGTTTAGTTGGTAAACTGGCCGGACCAGACTTGTTTGAAATTATGACAATGATTGGTAAAGAAGCAACCATAAAAAGAATAAAAAATGCCATTACAGCATTATCTTAAAATAACTTTAAAATATTAAGAATGATTAAAAGGGACGAAATAAAAAAACTATTTATTTTGTTCCTTTTATTTTTTACTTTTAATGTAAATGCTACGCATTGGTTAACATACTATGTATACCACGAAACGGAATATGACCAAGGACCATGGATAGGAGTTACTATTATAGAAAACACAAATTATAAATATTTAGTTCCGGTTGCATATAGTGACATGTTTGGTTCTGAAAATATTGAAATTGCTAAAAAAATAGTATTCCGATTAAAAGAAAAGAAACCTGAAATTTATAATTTCGAATATGAAATTGCAGAAAAAGAAAATGAAATAATACTTACAATTAATGAAGAAATAAAGGAAAACCAAATAGTAAAAAATGAAATTATTACTTCTTTAATTAACAATGGTTTTACTAAAGTTATTTTTCGTTTTTTAAAGAAAGAAGAAGTTTGTACAATTAAAAATGTAACGCTTCCTTATTTTAAATTGCAATACAATAAAAATAAAGCATCAAACAGCAGTAAAACATCGTCTTACATCAATAAAAATAAAAAAACGCTTAAAACAAACAAAAACAACCTAAAAAAAGAAGATACAAATAGATTTTGGTTTGTTTTATCTCTGTTGTTTAATGTTTTGTTGATTCTATTGATTTTTGTTAAAAAAAGAAAACAGATTTAAACTAGCTATTTTTGATAGCTTGAAAAAAACAGTATGAAAAAACACCTTATTATTCTTTTATTTATTCCGTTTCTAGGAATAGCACAAATTATAAATGTAGAAAGTTTACGTAAAGTTAGAGACACTGTTGGTTGGGCAGGTCATATACGATTGAACTTACATTTAATAAAAAATAAGAATTCTATTTTCGGAATTTCAAATAGAGTAAGAGTTCAATATAGAACAGAGAAACATTTATGGCTTTTTATGAATGATTTAGATTTTAGAGAAGCGAATTCTGAAAAGTTTGTAAGTAAAAACTCACAACACTTTAGGCATAACTACCGATTTCATAAAAACTTCGCTGTAGAAACATTCTTGCAATCTCAACAAAATGAAATAGCTTCTATTCGCTTTCGAGGACTTATGGGGTCTGGAATTCGATATAAATTAACAAATTCAGAAAAATATAAATTGTATTTAGGAACTTTGGTAATGTATGAAAATGAAAAAGTAAGTTCAGATATTGAAAAAACAAATAATGATTGGAGAAGTAGTTCTTATTTTTCAATGAGCTTATTTCCTAAAAATCATATTTCACTGGTAAGTACTAACTATTTTCAACCAAGACTAGATAAATTTTCAGATTTTCGATTATCTAGTCAAACTACTTTAGCATTAAGAATTGTGAAAAACTTGTCGTTTTCTACCACATTTACGTATCAATACGATGAATTTCCTGTTTTAGGAATTCCTAAAGAACAATATCGTTTAACAAACGGAATTGTGTATTCTTTTTAAAGATAAGAATCAATTAATAACTTTCATTGATCAGCTAGTACTCCAATTTTAATGAATAAGAAACATTAACAATTGATAAAAGCTAAATGATCAATGAAATTTATTAATGTTGATTGTAATAACAAGCACCACCTATAGAAGAAGCACTTCTTCCACCACCACCAAAAAGACCATCGAATGCATATACAATACCTCCGGTAACCTGAATATGTGATCGCATACTTTCAAATGACTCTAAAGAATACTTGTAATACAATTGTGTATTTAAACCAAATGAATCTGAAATCCAATAAGTTGCTCCTGCTCCAAAATTAAAGGTTGGTGTCATTTTTCTTTCAGAATCAACCAAGCTACCTCCTACAAAAACATAAGGAAAGAATTTCTCAGAAACTTGATTAAAACTGTATCTCAAAGATCCGTCCATAGAAAAATACTTTACAGAGTTTTCTATAAAACCAGGATCGAATGTATTAAAAGACATAGCACCATCTACAGATAAATTCTCGGTAATAGGAACTGTTAAATTTAATCTAGGAATTTGAAAAAGATACTTATCTCCGATAAAAGAAGCATCTTCATCAGAAAATTGAACAATACCGACTCCAACTCCTATTTGCCACTTTTTACTCTTAGATTGAGCTAAAATTGAGGCAGCAAAAAAAACAGATAAAATAAAGATAGTTTTTTTCATAATCATAATATTATTGGGGTTAATGGGGATTATTATAAATTACTAAACTACTAATTTTTTATTTTATTACATATTATACAGCATTTACTTTTTTAATCGCTTCTGTAAAACTATCTAAATCGTTGTCATTCATTACCAGATGAATAGCTTCGTCACATACCTTTTCTACGTTGTCTAAAGGAATACTTAAAGCAGTTGAAATCTTGTGCATTAAAAGCACTTGATCTTTATCTACATTATCATCTGCAAAAATCATTTTAGTTAAACGATATAAACGCTCTATACTTTCATTATAACCAATTGGAGGATTTATAGGAAAGCCATCAGGGTTTTTAAGAACTTCTTTGTACTCGCTTTCGCTTATATTTAATCTTTTTGCAGTTCTATCTAATAATTTTTGCTCACCGTCAGTAATTATACCATCTACCATTGCAATTTTAACAACACTAGCAAAATGACCAATTTCTTGTTTGTGTTTTCCACTAGCATATAAATCTGATATCGACATAGTTTTAATTTTTTAATTTTTTGTAAAATTAATAATTGTTCTACTTATTTAGAGCAGAAATTCACTAAAAAGTCACCAGTACTACTAAATATCTAGTACAATTTTTGAAAACCAAGAGCTTAAATTGATTGAAGGTTGTTTTTTTTAATTGAAAATGAGTTAGATAACTATAAATTGTATAAAAGATAATAGGAAATTAAGAGAAGACGAAATTGTATTTATAAAAAAAAACGTAACGATTAACTAAGAAAAAACAAATTGTACTCGTATGAATAATTTTGTATGTTTAAACTTCGAAAAAGATTAAGAAGTAACCTATGAAATTATTCCTTTACTTTTCATTAAAAAATTGTCCATAATTAAAAATGATTTTTTCTAAAGGGAACAATATAAAATGACAAAACAAATAAATTAAAGAATGATAGAAATTGATTATCAAAAACTTAAAATTGGAGATAGACTAGTAAGAACAAAAGGAGGAATATTATCGAAACACCATGCTTTATACGCAGGTTTTTGGGAAAACAAGCATTTAGTAGCTGAAAATCAACTAGGATTTGGTGTAAGATATATTTTATTAGATCAATTTTTGAATGAAGGAAAATTAGATAAAGTAGAATACAATAATTACGATGATGATACTCAAACAAGAATAATTGATCGAATAAATAAAAAAATAGGAACAAACTATTCTCTTATTAAATATAATTGTGAGCATTTTGTAAATGAAATTTTAACAGGAATTTCTGAGAGTAAACAAATTAAAGTTGGAATTGCAATTAGTATAGGAGCAACATTGTGTTTATTAGCATTTGGTAAGAAGTTTAAAAAACAAAGAAACCACCTTACATAACAAGTATGTAAAGCGGCCTTCATTAAAATTAGTATTAAATAATTTGAATTAAATTTCCTTTTCTATTCTCATTTATTTTTAAATTATCTATGACTTATACTAATTTAATATCTTTCTTATCTGTTGGGTCTAATGCAGCAGCTTTCACATCTACATCAGCTTCTACATAGTAATTAGACTTTTCGTTGTTTGCAAACTTTCCTAGTTTACCAATAGCGCCCATTGCACCACCTTTTTCTTTTAACGAATCTGCGTTAGATTTTATAATTTCAAAAGGAAGTTTAAATGCAATTTCTTTTACTTCACCAGGTTTTATGATATAAGTGTCAGTAATTTTTACAATTCCTAATTCAAAGGTTTTTGTTTTTGCATTATCTCCTCTACCCGTTGTAAATTCTTCAATTAATTTTATTTCAGTATCTATAATTTCTTGTTCGCTTTTTGTGGTTAATGTTAATACTCCTTCAATTAAATTACTGTCTTTAGCTACTTGTCCTGGTACTTGTAATTTTGCTTTTACTCCACCAATACCTAACTTGTTTTTAATAACACTGAAAATTCCCATAATTCTACTTGTTTTTATATGTTTAATTATTTTTTATTTTAAGTTTTTAGATATTTTCTGTTGTACTTTATAAAGAGATAATACTTCCTCTAGTTCCGTAATTTTATTTTCAACATCTTCTATTTTTATATCATTTCCTTCTTGTTTCATTTGTTCTTCTAATAACATTTCATTTTTAGCCTCATCCATACCATTCATAACAACACCTATAAAAAGATTTAAAAAAATCATGGTTCCAATAAGCACAAATGTTACAAAAAAGGTAATAGAGAGTGCAGAAGCAGCAGTAGAATTGGTACATAAATTTAAGTTGCCATCATAACCGTAGTTTTCACAACCATACATGTTTATATACATAATATCTGTCCAATCTTCTAAAGTTACTATTCTAAAAAGAGACAACATAGAAGTTTGTAAATCACCAAAATGAATAGGATCATTTTTACCAAAAAAGAAAACACCAGCAACCGCATAAATGTAAAATAATAACGTAAGTAATATAGAAACATAGCCCATAGAAGGTAAACTCTTTAAAAGAGCGCCTACTAACATTTGAAGTTTTGGTAATGCTTTTATTAATTTTAAAACCCTTAGTAAACGAAGTAAACGCAATATGGCAATAGAGCTACCTCCAAAAGGAAGAAAAGCAGCACCTACAATAATAAAATCAAAAATGTTCCACGCATCTGTAAAATACAGCCAAGGTTTTTTTCCTTCTGCCAAAATTTTCACAAGTATTTCAGCTATAAAAACACCTAGAATTATATTGTTTAATAACTCTAGAACAGCTTCATTGTTTGCTGAAAAGGTTTCATAAGTAGCAACACCAGCAATTAAAATAGTAATAATTACAAAATTTTGAAACCATTGACTGTCACTTATTTTTTTACTTAATATAAACATAGCACCTTTTTAGATAAATAGAAATTTTAGCTAATCAATTCTTAAATTGGAATTACCTATTAAATCAATTTTTATAATTGGCTTTTTAGCTTGCTCCTTACTCCAATCATCCATTCCTTTATACAAAGTTCTAATACTTGAATATGGAATATAAATGAGATCTTTAGTATCTTTTAAACTAATGGAGGTTTCATTAAATTTTATAGTAATTTCTTTAGCGGTATACCACGTTTTTTTTGTTAGATAATCTTGTGTTTTTTTATCAAACCGTATTTCTGCAACTACTAAAATATGATCTATTGAAGTTACATCTGTTTCATTAAAAAAAGCTTGTATATCTGTTTTGTTTATTTGTGCATTTAAAGAAAAAGAAATCGTTAATAACACTAAAAATAAATAGCCTCTCATTTTCATAGTACGTACTTTTAACTATTTATTTGTTAATAAGTATGATGTTTTTAGGGACAAATGTATTGTAAAAGAGAAGCTAAAAGTAGCACCATCTTCCCTACTGAGTTTTTGAGTTTCCCAAATAACTATTTTAAGCTTCCGAAGTGTTCTTTTTTTTTAAAAAGCATTCAATAAAAAGACTTCTAATAGAATAATTAGAAAGAGTATATTTAAAAAAGAAAATTAAATATCCTAACAATCTTTTAAAAAGTAAGAGATACCTAAAAGTGCAGGTTTTACAGTTTTATTTAACCGTTTTTTTTCCCTTTTAACCCATTTTTTTTCCCTTTGGTGTACTTTAATTGTTTTTAAAATAGGGGCTTAAGGTAGATTTGTGGTATAATTTATAAAAGTATATATCATGAAACAATTTAACCTTTTTTTACTATCAATAATTTTACTGATAGTTTCTTGTAGCGATGACGAAGAAGTCGGACAACAAGAACCAGATGGTAATGAAAACCCATCTACTGAAATAAATGTAGTTTTTA
This sequence comes from uncultured Tenacibaculum sp., assembly GCA_938041625.1. GTDB lineage: Bacteria > Bacteroidota > Bacteroidia > Flavobacteriales > Flavobacteriaceae > Polaribacter. The sequence goes on from CALISK010000154.1 coordinate 11,409, forward strand.
ACGAAGTACAATATAACGGAACCAAAGATTTAATAGAAATATATAATGCAGGTGAGCAACCAGCAGATTTAAAAGAATATTGGCTTTGTTTAGGGCCAGGTGCTTATCAAAAAATAGGAGACTTAACGCCAGAAAGTGGAAATGTAGTAATTCCATCGAAAGGATTTTTAGTAGTAAGTTTCGATTTACCAAACGATAAAGGAGGATTAGGATTATATAGTACCAATGAATTTACGAATGCAAATGCAATTGTAGATTTTGTTCAATACGGTGCTGCTGGTAGTGCTAGAGAAAATGTAGCTGCTACTGCTGGAATATGGACTACAGGAGAATTTGTGCCTACAGTAAAAAGTGGAGACAACAGTATTATTTTTGATGGTGAAGGAAACGGTGTTGAAAACTGGGCAGAAACTACTGAGGTAACATTTGGTGCAGAAAATGTATTAATGATGCCTAAAGATGATGTACGATCTGTAGTGTTGAACGAGGTAAATTATGGAGAAAATAAATTAATAGAATTATGGAATAATGGTGATGTTGCTGTAGATATATCTGATTACTGGTTATGTTTAGGACCTGGTCAATATGTACAAGTTAAAGAAGCTACTGTAAAAAGTGGATCTGCAGAATTACAACCAGGTGAATTTTTAGTAGTAAACTGGGATCAATTAAGCGCAAGCGGAGGTTTAGGTTTTTACTCTAACAATTCATTTACAGATGCAAATGCAATTATTGATTTTGTTCAGTGGGGAGCTGGAGGAAGTGCTAGAGAAAATGTAGCAGTTGCTGCTGGAATTTGGACTGCAGGAGATTTTGTACCAAATGTACAATTAGCAACCAATAGTTTAGCATATGATGGTGAAGGAGATGCATCATCTGATTGGGAAGAAGCTGTAAATGCTACCTTTGGTGAAGGTAATTCAACAGTAGCAACTAAAACAAGTTTTACAGTTACTATTACGAATAAAATTAATTATTTAGGAGCTTATGTTTTTAATACACCAGACGGAGCAACTAACCCAGGGCCAGTACCAAATGCTAATGGAAGTTATTCCCTAAAGTTTAAAGCAGTACCAGGTACAAAGTTAAGTTTTGCAACCATGTCTGCTGCTACTAACGATTGGTTTTTTGGACCAAAAATGACAGGAATTGATCTTTTTGATACTAGTGGTGGTGCAATTACCGGAGATATTAGTAATCAAATTTATTTATGGGATGCAGGTACTGAAGAAGAAGATGCTGCAACAATTGCTACAGAGCCAAATGGTGGAACAGCAGGAAGCCCAGATGATGACAATACCGTTCGTGTAGTTTCTGATAATGTAACTGATTATTTAAAAACAGAATTAGCATACGATAGTAGTACAAGATATTTTACACTTACGTTAACAAATTTAGTAGGAAGTACAGGAAGTAAATCGATTGTATTAACTCCTGGTGTAGCAGTATTACATGCACAAAATGCACCTTTATTTACAGTTGGTAACCCAGATAGAGGTTACGGATTAAAAGAATTGGCAGAAGCAGGAAATCCAAAACCATTATACGATTGGTTTCATGAAACAGGATCGCAAGGAGCGCCATTACGATTATCATCATCGTTAAGTGTATTTTCTCCAGCAGTATTATATGCCTTTAGTACAGCAAAAGATCCATGGTTTACTCAAGGTGAAGCTGCAAAAACAAATAGTGGTGTAGAAGAAATAGCAGAAGATGGAAATAACCAAGTAGCATATGAATACTTAAAAGGTTTAGGTTTACCAGTAGCAAAAAGTAATGAAATGGCTCCTGTAAAACCAGGTGAATCATTAACTTTTACCATAGAAGTTCCACAAGGTTTAAACTACAAATTAGGTTTTGGTACTATGTTAGTAGATACAAACGATTGGTTTATTAGCTATAACAACAACGGTGTAGCATTATTTGATACAAACGATGCACCTTTCTCTGGTACTTCTGAAAGTGATGAAACCTATCTTTTTGATGCAGGTACAGAAGCAGATGAAGAAGTTGGTTTTGGAGCAAACCAAGCACCAAGACAATCGGGAGCAAATACAGGAACTGCAGATGCTGATACTTCAATAAGAAGAGTAGGAACAATAAACGATGTACAATTTAACAAGGGAATTATTAACAGTGCACCAGGTGTTACTTGGTCTGGAGACCCTAGAGGAGGTTATAATTTAATTGAAGTAAACATTCAACCAAATTAATAGCCTAAAAGAAGACTTGTAAAAACATTATTATTAGGTTTATTTATAGTTTTTGTATAAAACAAAGCCCTAGCTAATTCAGCTAGGGCTTTGTGATTTATTATTAATGATGGAATTAATTTTAAGTAAAGAATTTTATGAAGCATCTTTAGAAGCCTTAAAAAATAAAGTAAATTCATATTCAAAGGGTTTTTTACGAAAGATGTAATATTCCCAGTTACAGTATAGTTTGTTGCTACTGCTAGTTTTCAACTAGTAGCGGGTAAGAGTAAGTAACAATACTAATTAGATATATTTAATCATAATATTATGGTTTTTAAGTGTGCCACTAGTTTTGAAAACTAGCGGGAGCGGAGGAGCAAAGGGAAAATCAATCTTTTTAGTACAACGACAAGGATTTTTAGGATTGGCAAGTCCATATCGAATATTCAAAAAATTTCGAATTTTAGTTTAAAAGCGCGATAATTTTTTTCTGAAATTTTCAGAACCTTCAATGTTATTAAACGCTAGTATTTCAGATAAAACATACACCATTTTATCAACAGAATTTAAACAAAGCAGTAAATCTTGTGTACAACTTACTTTTACTTCTTCTTCTAAAAGAGACAATTCGCCTTCGTTGGTAGTATACAGAACGGTATTGGAATGACCAGTATCTATTAAATCGGCATAATCGTTAAAAGGCATTACAAACTCTTTGTTTTTTTTACCTTTATAGCTTAATAAATAATTAGTTGCAATCCGATACACACAAGTCATAAACTTGCTTTTATAATTGAAGGTACTCAAACGAATTATGACTTTAATAAGTATTTCTTGCGTTGTATCTTAAGGATAAAGCAACATTTTTAAGGATAGATTGTATACATAATCCTTAATTTTCACTACTAATGATTCCAATGCTTTTCTATCGTTTGAATTAACCTTTTCCAACAAAACTTCTAAAGTATCTTTCATATATCTATTAATTAGACAGGTAAAATATACGAAGTGTGACAAATGGAATGAAAAAATAAGACTCGTTATTTTATATAACTACAAATGAACTGAAGAACTTTCTTTTCATCCGAAAGGATTCGGGCGGGAACCTAGGAAATTATTAAATAGCATAAATGAAAAAACAAGAGTAGATAATTCATGAATTTTTAAATGTTAAAAAAATCAATCAATGAATATTTTTTAGGTAATTTATTCAAAGGGTTTAAACGTTCTGTTTAATATGTA
>CALISK010000155.1 GCA_938041625.1 uncultured Tenacibaculum sp.
GCCTAAGTATTTAAGTAAACTCTCTAAAAAACTTAATATGCCTCCTCCTTGTCAAGTATTATTACAAAAACAGGTTGAACATAGTAAAACTCTTTTACTTAATACAAGTAAAACAATTAAAGAAATTGCTTTTGAAATGAACTTTGAAGACCAATACTATTTTAGTAGAATATTTAAAAACAAAACAGGATTACCTCCTTCTAAATACAGAAAAATGCATCAGTGAACCTTTATCCATTGTTTCAATATTCTATTAGGTTTTATTTTGTACTCTAATTTAAAAAGTAAAAAAATCAATGAAACAATTTATAAAACACACAATTGAAAGTGCTCCTGAAGCATCAAAAGAAAACCTTAAATACGGACAAAAAAAATATGGTATGCTACCTAACCTTTTTAGATATATGTCTGGAGCTCCTACGTCATTAGAAGCTTACATCAATTTATCAAAAATATTTAGCAATACTAGTTTTTCTGTTGGTGAGCAACATTTAATAATGTTAGCAGTAAGTGTTGTAAACAAATGTGATTATTGTACAGCCGCACATACAAGAGCTTCAAAAGCGAATGGTATTTCTTCTACCGTTTTAAATGCAGTTAGAAAAAAACAACAAATTAAAGATATACGATTAGCTGCACTGGTTGAAATTACACAAAAAATAACAGTTACTCGTGGTAATATTGAACCTGAAGATTTAAAACTGTTCTACCAACAAGGATTCACACCAGAAAATGTAATGGAATTAATTACTGGAATCTCCATAAAAACAATTAGCAACTATATTAATCATATAACTGAAAATGTTATTAATAATGAATTACAACCATTTGCTGTTGGAAAAAACATTGAAGATTAAATAGTTCAATGAACTACCTAGCACCAAAGGTACGAGGTATCTATAAGAATTTTATTTTTTCTATTTAGAGGCAAGCCTTGGAGAATTAAACCTTTGGCTATCGCCCTGCGATTAAATCTCTTTTTTATAGGTTTTCTAAGTTTGTACCTACTTATATTGTTTGCTTAAACGTATTCATTTATTTTTATATCATAAAATAAACGAATACGTTTTTAAATTCAATGATTTACCTAATAATTTTCGTTCATTAGGTCTCTATATTAAGCTTAACTCAATCGTAAAAACAGTTATGAGTAAACTATTAAAAAGGAACTTATTTATTATAAGTCTTATTCTACTCTTTTCATACTTCTATCTTAAAAGAGATTTTAGAAGAACCTTACCTACATTATATAAAAATGGGAACTTAATAACCTTAAATGAAAATCAACCATTTGCAGAAGCTATGTATGTAGTAGATGGAAAAATTATAGAGATTGGAACAAATAAACAATTAGAAAAGAACACTCCAGAAAATGTTACAGTTGTAGATTTAAAAAAAGCTACGATATTACCAGGTTTTATAGATCCTCATACACATTTTTCTATTAGTTTATTTTTATCGGAAATGCACGATTTATCCGGTTTTAAATACAATACCAACAAAGAAGTATGGACTACATTTGAAAAAATAGTTAAAAATGCAGATAAAGGAGAATGGATTATCTGTAAAGGTATTGACCCTTTATTAATAAAAGATTTCATTTTTCCTCCAATAGCATACTTAGATAAAATTGCTCCAGAAAACCCAATTCTTTTTTTTAGTCAGAGTTTACATAATTATTGGGCAAACTCTAAAGCATTTGAAACAGTAAACATACATAAAACAACCCTTAATCCATCAACTCATAGTTATTATGGAAAAGATGAAAACGGAGAATTAAATGGTTTAATTGTTGAGCAAGAAGCTGTAAAACCTTTTTTTGATATTTTAAAATCAGAAGTATTCATACCAAAAAAATTAAGCAATGCAGCGTCTAAAGTAATGTCTGATTATGCAAAAAACGGAAATACAACTATTGTATCTACAGGTATTACAATTCAAGATAAAAAACCATTAATGCTTTTTAAACATCTATCAAATAACACACCTACATTTTTAAGCAATTTTTTAGAAAAGATTAATTACCTACCTAAAAGGAAACAAAACCCTAGACATTTCATTTATATGCGTCATGATATGGAACATCTAATGACGGAAAAAGAACAAACCAAAAATGATTTTTATGATATTTTAGGCGTAAAACATTGGTATGATGGCTCTCCTTATATAGGAACTATGTATTTAAATGAACTTTACTTGAATTCAGATCTTACAAATAATAAATTACACATTCCTGTAAATTCTAAAGGAGAAGCCTTAATTGAAAAACAAGATTTGAAAATGTTTATACGAAATTGCCATAAAAAAGATTGGCAAATTGCAATACATACACAAGGTGATGCTGCTGTAAACGAAGTTATCGATGCTTTTGAAGAACTTGAAAATGAACTTGATTTTTCAAAATCAAGACATCGATTAGAACACTGCCTTCTTTTACCTAAAGAAAATGTTCAACGAATGAAAAAACTCAACCTTACTCCTAGTTTTCATATTAATCATTTATATTATTATGGAGATGCCTTAAAATCTAGTATTATTGGTGAAGGTAGAGCTGAGAATATACTCCCTGTAAAATCGATAAAAGATAATGACATTATATATTCTTTACACGCAGATCAGCCCATGTTTAATAGCAATCCGTTTAAATTAATTCAAACTGCTGTTGAAAGAAAAACACTTACTGGCGATATATTAGGTAAAAATGAATCTATAACCACTATTGAAGCCATAAAATCGTTAACAATAAACGCTGCTTGGCAAATTAATATGGAAAATAAAATAGGCTCTTTAAAAAAAGGAAAATATGCCGATTTTATTGTTTTAGATAAAAATCCTTTAACTGTTAAAGTAAATGAATTGAGTACTATAAAATGTTTAAAAACATTTATAAATGGAAATTTAGTTAAACTATTGTAGAAACAGAATACATTTAATATATAGAATATTAAATCTCATTAAAAATAAAAATCAACTATGAAAAAATTATATCTCACCTTCTTTTTCTTTCTCTTCTTTAATTATATAAATGGGCAAAATAGCAGCAATATTATTATTGGTAAAACCGATCATATTAATTCCAAAATTTTAAATGAAAACAGAGAAATATGGATTCATGTTCCTAAAGGTTACTCTAATAAATTTAATAAAAACAAAAAGTATCCAGTTCTTTATCTACTAGATGGTAATTCTCATTTTCATTCTGTTGTTGGTATGGTTAAACAATTAAGTTCTTTAAACGGTAATACTATTTGTCCAAAAATGATTATTGTTGGTATTCCAAACACTAATAGAACTAGAGATTTAACACCAACAAAAGCAAAAGCTAAGCCTGGTTTCTTAACCGATTACATGGCTACAAATTCAGGAGGTGGCAATAAATTTATTTCATTTATAGAAAAAGAATTAATTCCTTATATAGACTCAAAATATTCAACTGAATCCTATCGTACGTTCGTTGGTCATTCATTAGGAGGCCTTACAATTATGAATACATTAATACATAAACCTGAATTATTTAATTCTTATGTCGCTATTGATCCTTCAATGTGGTGGAATAATAGGAGTTTATTAAATAAAATTAAAAACATAAAATTCGATAAAAAATATAGTAATAGATCACTTTTTTTAGGTATAGCAAACACCATGAACAAAAGTATGGATACTATAAGAGTAAAAAAAGACACTACTTACGCTACTAGACATATAAGAGCTATTTTGGAACTTAAATCGATACTAAACAAAGACACTTTAAATAACTTATCCTTTAAAGCTAAATACTATGAAAAGGAAACACATGGTTCTGTTCCTTTAATTACAGAATACGATGCATTTCATTATATTTTTGATTTTTATCAGTTAAAAATTGATAAGGGAGAACTTATAAATCCTAAAAGTGATATTTTAAATAAAATAAAAAATTATTACATCCGGTTATCAAAAGAATATGGTAGGAATATTAAACCTCAATTAACTTTTGTTGAAAATAAAGGATATGAGTTAATGAGATTAAAACAATTCAAAAGAGCAGAACAACTTTTTAAACTTAATATAACTAATTACCCAGAAAATTTTAACGTATATAATTCACTCGGAGATTTATACGTTACTATTAAAAATAAAGAAAAAGCTATTGAAGTTTTCAAAAAATCAATGCTCTTAGATAAAGATCCTTATTCAAAAAGTGAATTAATGCGATTACAAAAAAAGAAATAGGTATTTAAAATACATGCTTTAATAAGTTCATTTCATTTTTCTAAACGTTAAACTCATACGACCATTCTCTGTATCTGACTTCGGAATTGCATGTTGCCATTTTTCTTGTACTTCATTAGTCATATAAAAAAATGATCCAGATGAAAGTTTAAAATCCTTTATCAATTCTTTGTTTTCAATATTTCTAAACCTTAAAATTCGTGTTTCTCCAATCGATACAATTCCTACTCCTGTTCCTTCTTCTAATATATCTGTTTGATCTGAGTGAAATCCCATTTTAGATTTTCCATTTACATAATAATTAATCAAACAATTATTCGGTTTAAAATTAAGAGTCTTATGAATCAGTTCTACTATTATTTTTAATTCTGTA
>CALISK010000156.1 GCA_938041625.1 uncultured Tenacibaculum sp.
TCGTGTCTCAATATTAAAGGGTTTTTTCAAATTAATTAACTCTAATTAAACATAAATTAAACAACTGGTTATGAGGAAAATAATTACTCTACTAATTTTTTTAACTGGTTTTTTTGCCTTTTCACAAGTAAAAGTAGGTAATAATCCCAACACAATAGACATTAATTCTATACTAGAGCTTGAAAGTTCAGATAAAGTTTTTGTTATAACAAGAATTAATTCAACTCAAATGAATGCTATTGCTCCGCTTGAAGGATCTTTAGTCTATAATACAGATTTAAAATGTATATTTCAATATAATGGAAGTATATGGGAAAGTTTATGCTCTCCTCCTTCTTCTGGATCTGGTATACAACAACTAAGTTTTAATAGTACTACTAATGAACTAACTCTTCAAAATGGAGGGACTGTTAATTTGAGTTCTTTAATAACTGATAATGATAGCGATCCTACAAATGAACTTCAAGATTTACGATTAAATGGTAATTTATTAACTATTACTAATAACTCTTCTACAACCTCTGTAGATTTATCTTCTTTTTTAGATAATACAGATGATCAAAATATCGATGTACTTACTTTTAATACTACTAATAATGAATTAACTGTTGGTATTGAAGGGGGAACAGACTTAACTGTAGATCTTTCTGCTTTAGTTTCTGATGGTTCTGAAACAATCGTAAATGTCGCTGGAATCAATACCATATCTGGTACGGGTACCACTGCTGATCCATATATTATTACAGGTACTGAAGTCGATGGTTCGGTAACCAATGAAACAAACACAACCTTTGCGGTGAATGCTGGAAACTTAGAAATTACAGATTCTAATGGAACTCTTTCTGTTCCGCTTACTGCTTTAGGAACAGATGATCAAAACATAGACGTACTTACTTTTAATACTACTAATAATGAATTAACTGTTGGTATTGAAGGCGGTACTGACTTAACCGTGGATCTTTCTGATTTAGTTTCTTCTGTAGCCACTACTGCTCCAGTTGGAGGACTTACAGGAAGAACTATTGCAACTCATACTGCAAATGGAACAACTACAACTATTCAAGAAAGTGTTACAACTTTAACTCAAGACGACACTCCTTCTTCAACTGATCCAACAGCAACTGGAGAAATCACTTATACAAATGAATCAGGTACAACAAGTACTGCTCAGGTTGTTGCTGCTGAAGCTGATAATAATATAAAAGTTGGGGCAAATGGAGGGGCATATTTTGCTGGACCAGTAATTTATTCTGCAGGTAAAGTAAATGCTAATGGAACAGCTGCTAATGTTTATAATGCTACAATCACAAAATTAACAAGCAATAATGGTGGTGGTGGTCCTGAAGGTGATTATCAAGTTACCTTTAGCACTCCACTTCCTACAGGTACTATTTATGTAATTCAATTAACAATACCAGATTGTGGTGGTGATTGTCCAGGAAATTCTAATGCAAATTACGACGATCCTGGCATTACATATTATGCTCAAAATGAAAATGGCTTTAGAGTTAATATAAAAGATAGTGATAACGGTACTACTCAAGGTGATGACATTGACTTAGATTTTATGTTTACAGTAATAAGATTACCATAATATTTAAGTATTAATTAATTTTTATCTTTTCTTTATGAAAAAAATATATTTAAGTTTATTTTTAGTTCTTTCATTACATTTTTATTCTTTTTCTCAGATAGATGCTGATTCTGTCATGGGAGTGCCTACTGTAATAGATAATGCAGAAATGATATCTGTAACTGGAGCTAATATTGGATCAATTGTTTACAACATTGCTCAACGAGGTATTTTTATGTTTGATGGTACTACTTGGATTTCAACTAGTGGTACCAATTGGTTAACTAATGGTAATTCTGGAACTAATAACACTAACTTTTTAGGTACAATTGATAATGTAAAAATGCAAATTCGTTCCAATAATTTACCTCTTTTAGAATTTGGTACTAGAGCAACGTTAAATTTAGTTCAAGGTTTTCCTGATTATACTGACGGAAATCAACCTTTAGTACATTTAAATGGAAATGGTAATATATCAGCTTTACAATTTGCTGCTTCAGGTGCTTCTTTTTATAAGCCCATGTTTTATACAACTACAAATGGTAGCTTTAGATTAAAAGGTAGTTCAGGAGCTACAGATTTATTTGAAATTGGTTCAGCCGGACCTTCAAATAATAAAGGACGTTTGGAATTTATTATTGGAGATGATGGAGATGAACCTATTGTATTCAAAAGATATTATTTCAATCCAAGAATATATAGAGAATTTTTTAGAGTTCAAGCCAGTAGTACAGGGAGAACTGCTAAAACAAGATTTGGAATTAACCTTAATCAACAAGAAATCCCTTTTGTGGGTGATATAGATGCTGATTATAATGATAATGGTTCTGGTTTTAAAATAGCAAATTCTACACTTCAATTAGAAGGTTCTCTTTCTAAATCTATTACAACTACAACTGGTAACTTAACTTTAACTGAAGATCACTATTCTATAATTATTAATGGTAATCACACCATAACTCTTCCTAATGCTAACACTTGTATTGGAAGAGAATATGTATTGAAAAATATTACTGGCGCTAATATTAACATTTCAAATTATCAGAATTTATCTTCTGTAAATACAAATTTAATACAAAGTAATAGTACTTTAAACATTCAAAGTAATGGTGTTAATTGGCATCAAATGAATAACGAAAATGGCAGTAGCGGCGGTACTGGAAATTCTACGTTAACATATATAGATAAATATAATAGTACAAACTCTACATTAAGTGTGAATGGGTTTAATACAAATGGAACTCTAATTCCCTTAAATTCTGTAAGAGTTTCAAATGGAGCTGTAAATAACATAAACAATAGCCAAGTACAAATAACTGAAGCAGGTTTATATGAAGTTTCGTTTTCTGTATCAATTCTCAAAAATTCTAATTCCAATAGACCATCATTTGAAATTGTTGTCTGTCAAAATAATAATCCTATAGATAATACTGGTGCTATTATTAGCTTTCCTGGACCTAGTAATGCAGCTAGATATGCCAATGCGTCTAGAACTGTTTTATTAAATTTAAATCGATTTCAGAGTTATGGTATAAAAATTAGAGGCAAAAATTTAAACTCTACAGTTAGTGTTATTATAGATTCCAATGCAACAGGTATGACTTTAAAAAAGATTAATTAAATAAAAAAATATTTTAATGTAAATAGCAGTATCATGAAAAAACTTTCTTTATTTTTTTTATGTTCTTGAATAATCACTCACAAATTGATTCTGAATCACTTATATCAGTACCTAAAGTTACTACTATTGAGTTAAATGCTATTATCTCTCCTACCCCACAAATTGGTAGTCTTGCTTTCGATACAGATAAAGACAGATTAGTAGAATATACATCTACTGGATGGAAATAAATGACTACGGAAAAATGTATACACTGTTTTTTTATAATTAATATCCCTCGAGGTACAATAGCTACCAGTTTAGGCCAATCAGTTAATACTTTACCATTTCAACCAAGTCAAATTACATTTATAGCACACGCTAATATTGAAAGTTTTAAGATAAATAGTAATAATGATATAGGTAATAATACAGCTACATTAGCTAATTCTTTTGGAACAATGAATGGTCATGCAAGAAATGATAATGGCACAACAAATCAAGCGATTATTTATATAAGAGAAAGTTGTACTTCAATAAACAATATCTCTAGATATTTTTCTAATTAACAATGCATAGATTTAAGATATGGTGATCAAAATTCTGTTAATTTAGATCTTATCTCTACTTCATTAACATCTTTTAATATTAATAGTTTTTCTATTAATATAAATTACATCTTAGACCTTTCTGGAAATTTAGATAGAGATAATCACATTCTAAATAAAAATTTAGTCGTTTTATACACTGTTCGTAAACAAAATAAACAACACTATAACAGTGACTTATTAATAATTAATGTGTCTTATAAATAGGAAGTGTAACATTAATTTATAACGTTCAGTACCATTGAACGTAATTAATGTTTAGTTTATCGAAAAAATAAGGATTATAATATTATTTTATATAGTTTTGTCGCCTTATTAATAGATTTTTTTACAGTATGTATGTTTTCAATGAATTATCTATTAGTTTTATTCATAATTAGTAAGTTTTTATATAAAATAACGACTTAAAATATGAATAGTTTTTTTGAAGTAAGTAAGTAAGTAAGTAAGTAAGTTTAATGTAATCCCGGGGGGAATTATGAAAATCCTAATATATTGGTCATTTTTAATGACCGTGGCTATTAATGGCCAAACTTCTTTTAAAAATTTTGGCAATGCGCAAATGCATTCAGATGCTAAAATTGGTTTCCATACAGATGTTATTAATGATGGTAAATTTGATGAAAACTCAGGTTTTACTGGTTTTTATAGTGATACAGGCATCAGAACTATATCAGGAACAAATAGAACTGTTTTTAATAATGTTGAAATAGATGCTGTAGATGATTTAGATTTACAAACTTCATTAGGTGTTAAAAATGAATTAGAATTTGTTAATGGTAAGGTAATCACTCCACGCAATAATGTTAGTGTTTCTTTAGATTTTATACGTCATAGTTTTTATGCAGGCGAAGATAATGATCGACATACAGATGGTTATGTATCTGTTACTAGTAATCAAGAATTTGTTTTCCCTATTGGAGATGATGATCGTCTTAGACCAATGATAATACCTAATCAAAATGTAGAATCATATTTTAATGGTGCCTATTTCTTTGAAAACCCTAACTCTACTTCTACTTTTTTTAATAGTATGAATTTTGATACTGAATTAAAACAAGTTTTTCTTAATAATATTAGTAATCGTGAATATTGGGATTTAGATGGTACTACTGAAACTACAGTAACTCTTACTTGGGACTTTGAAAGTGATATACAATCAATATCTAATAATCTTAATACATTACGAGTAGTTGGATGGAATAAGACAGAAGGGAAATGGTTTGATTTAGGAGGAAGTAATATTAATGGAAACTTTACAGCTGGTCGTCTAACTTCTAATGCTTTTACACCTGATGAATATGAAATTATTACAATTGGTTCTATTTCTAATGGTGAAGTTAATAGCACTAATTTACTTATATCAGCAAATGATGATAATGTAAATGACTTTCTTGTTTTTGAAGGTTTAGAGTTATTTAAGAAAAATAGACTTAGTATTTTTAATAGATGGGGTAATTCTGTCTTAGAAGTAGAAAACTATAAAAATAATTGGAATACTGTATCACAAGGTAGAGTTACTATCGGAAAAGAAAGAAAACTTCCTGTTGGTACTTACTTTTATATTTTAAATTTTGGTAATGAAAATTTAGATACTAAAATGAGTGGTTGGATCTATATTAACAGATAAAATTATTTCATTAATAAATTCTTTTTTATTTATACTAAAATTAATCTTCCTATATTTTATAAATAGCATAGCTTACATAAATGTAATACTAGAAGAATTTTATTGCATTAACTTATACTCTTCTTTATATCATATACAGATTATTTCCATTTTTATACTTTTAAAATGATAATAATAATCTAAAGTAAATTACTCTTCTATAAATAATCCAATATTATTCAATAATTATTATAATACAATTCAATTATTTACTCTGTTTTAATACTTAAATTAAAAATATAGTAAACAAGATATACCGAATAAAAAAAAGATTCCTAATATTAAATAATTGTTTTTTGGCACATTATTTGAAAATGTAACATTAAATGCGGTTGCCGAAAAGTATATAGAGTAAGAATAACCCAAAACTTAGCAATTATGAAAAAACAATTAATTTTATTCGTTAGTATCATCTTCATGACAGCAGTAAATGCCAATAATCTTAAAGATTATAAAAACAAAACAGCTATTAACAATCGTTATAGTGATGCTATTACTTTTATTGAAAGAGATATTAAATTTCATATATTCCTAAATGGTGATTTTGATTTTAATGCGCATAGGAATAATCGTTACGGCATAAAGATAGAAAGAGATCGAAGAGGAAAAGTTAGGAGCGTAGGTAATGTATTTATCAATTATGACTATAAAGGAAATGTAAAAAGAGTTGGTAATGTATTTATGAATTATAGATTTGGTCAATTAATAAAAGTT
>CALISK010000157.1 GCA_938041625.1 uncultured Tenacibaculum sp.
GGACAAATAGGAATCCCTTTACCAGAAGAATGGGAAGCATATGCAGTGAGTCTTAATTCAGATATTAATGGGGCTACAGATAGTGTAGAAATTGCAATTACAAATACTGGTACAAATACGAATTTATTCACATTTACAGCAACAGCAGGAGGAAATGTAGATAATATGATTTATACAGAAATGTTAGCAACACCTGTAACTATACCAGCAGGTACATCTATTGGCTTTCGAACTGTTGATGAAACTGGAACTATTAGAGATGCACGTGTTGCTGTTTTTTTACGTAGAAGACCTTAAAATTTAAAAAAGAGGTAATTTATCAGGTTACATTTATCTTGTTTATTCCATTTTAGAACCTATTCAATGATTTTTTTGATTGATATATAGGTTAATTCTTTGTTTTTCTATTTAAATAAAAATCGTCTTTTTCTAATAATGATGTTTTTATGGGGAATAAATTTACATATAAGATTTTTGATCACTCATAATAAGTATTAAGAGATACTTATTAATTCTTCACTTTATTAAAACCAATTTCTATAAACTTATATTTTATTGAAATAAAATATAAGTTTATAAATAGTTTAATTATTCTTTGTGTAAAAAAGACACAAATAAGTTTGTGTGATCAAATAGTTATTTTATTTTTGTGTTTTAATTACGCAAATTATTTAGCGCTTTTTTAATCATATAAAATGTGATTTTAATTGAGAAGAATAAATTAACAAAAAGAGGAAATGAAATATACAAACGAATTAATACAAGAAAGGTATAATAGAGAAGAAGTCTTGAAGTTTTTATTTTTCTGGGGACACCAGCCAAATAAAGATGGAAGTATAGGAAAAAGTTGCTTTAGTCAATGGTGGAAATCTGAATTTATAATAGATAGAATTATTTATAAAACGGCAGAACATTATATGATGGCAGAAAAAGCAAGATTTTTTAATGATGATGAAATATTAAAACAGATTTTAAAAGTAGAGCATCCACACGATGCAAAAAAGCTAGGTAGAAAAGTAAAGAATTTTGATGCTTCTATTTGGGATAAGGAAAAATTTAAAGTTGTGGTAAAAGGGAATTATGCAAAGTTTTCTCAACATGAAGAATTAAAAATGTTTTTGTTAAATACGAATGAAAGAATACTAGTAGAAGCTAGTCCTAGAGATCGAATATGGGGTATAGGAATGGGGCAATCAAATGAAAAAGTAATGAATCCTAATTTATGGAGAGGACATAACCTTTTAGGGTATGTTTTAATGGAAGTTAGAGATATGCTTAAAATATAATTTATGAAAACAATTTACGCAGTAATTTTAGGTGACTTGGTAGGGCAACCATTTGAATATAATTTTAATAGAAGTATACCAAAAAAGGAAGATGTAGTTATATATAATCAAGCTTCTAGAATAACAGATGATAGTATTATGACGATTGCAGCTTGTGAATATTTAATTCAAAAGAATAAAGAAAACAGTATTGAATATTTTTTTAAAAAACATGCAAGAGAAAATATTAATTGTGGATTTGGGAGTGGTTTTAAAAAATGGATAACAACTCCTTTAGGAACTGTGGAAAATTCTTGGGGAAATGGAAGTATTGTGAGAGTAGCACCATTTATAGTAATTGATGATTTAAAAGGAATGTGTAATTCTATAAATACATCGCATTCAAACATACTATCACTTCAAGCAGGTATAGATTTATATAAAGTGTACAATAATAATAAGAAGAACGAGGAATTTTTCCAATTAAATAAATTTGAAAAATTAGAAGTAAGATCAGATATAACTTTTGAAATAGTTTATAAAATATTTAATAATACAAACTCAACACATGAAGCAATAAAAACAGCAGTTAGTTTAGGTGGAGATACAGATACAAATGCATCTATTGTTGCTGGCTTAAGCTGTCATCATTATAATGATATTACAGAAGAAGATATTGAATATGTAAATTCTAAGTTGACAAGAGAACAAAAAGAAATTATAATGAATTTTGAAAAGAAATATAGATTACATAAAAAGAAGGATTCAAGATATAGGTAAGAAAATGAATTTTCAATCTGAATAAAAATAATTTTTATGAATATATATGACATATTATTAGGAACGGCAATTGGAGATGCATTTGGAGCTGGGGTAGAATTTCAAGATAGAGATTGGATTAAAAAAAACGTAGATTTTTCTGAATTCATAAATGCTCGACATAGGATTAAAACAGAAAAAAGTAAGTTGAAAAATTTCACAGAAAATTATAAAGCATGGGATTATACAGATGATACTGAAATGACAATTGGGGTAATAAAAGCATTGAATTCAAAAGAGGAGTTTAATAAAAATTTATTAATTAAAAAATGGACAGAAGAATATCAAAAAGGAATTGATGAAAAAGGATATGGAAGAAATGGTCATGGATCTATGCGTTGGTATTTTTCAGGAGAAAAAACAATTGAAGAAATAAGAGAATTTCAACGGTTTAGACAAAATCCAGGAAATGCACCTGCAATGAGATCTGTTTCATTAGGATTGATTGATACTAAATTAATGAATAAATATGCAGCAATCAATGCAAATGCTACGCATCCTAATATTAATGCGGTATTATCTAGTCAATGTGTAGCAAGAGCAGCAGAGTTTTTAATAGTAAAAAAAGGAAATAAAAAAGACATTATAAAATATTGTTTCGATACTATACACTTGAACGAAGAATACAAGGTGTATTTTAAAAATGTAGAACGTTTAGTAAGTTGTAATGATATTTCTGAAAAAGATTATACAATTTTATGTGGTTCTCAACCTATTCAAAAACCCTATTTCTTGCCAGGAATAAAAGGAGTTCCATCAGATTCAAAATATACAACGGGTTGTGTATTGCATGTCTTAAAGAATAGCATTAATCCTTTTGATGCTTTAAAAAAATCAATATTGTTAGGAGGAGATGTAGATTCTGTAGCATCAATCACTACTGGAATATTATCAGGAGTTTATGGAGTAGAAAGCATTCCTGAATTTATGATACATAATGTTGAGGGGAAAGAATATTTTAAAAAGATAGCTAAATGTTTTAATAACAGAGCGATAGTTAAAGCTTAAATTTACAGAAACGGATGTGAATAATAAAGCTTCTTATAAATGAAGCCTTGTGTATATATAGATTTTTATTAAAATATTATCTAAATGATTTATACCCCAACTTTTAAATTACCAATAAAAGAACAAAACAAACAAGTTATCTTCTTGGCAGGAAGTATTGATTTGAATTTAAAAAATAATTGGAGAAGAAAAGTT
>CALISK010000158.1 GCA_938041625.1 uncultured Tenacibaculum sp.
TATGTAAAAAATAAAAAATATTATGGTAGATATTTTGAAAGAGAAGGAAAAATAGGGAAATTAATTAAAATAAAATATTATAGAAATAATCCTTGGATTAATAAAAAAAATGAATAAGATGATTATTTATTTAAGTTTTAAAACATTACAATGTTTATTAAATGTACTTAAATTTATGTAGTTTTGATTGTTCTAAAAACATATCATTATCCATTTTATAGACGTCATATTACCCATACCCATACAAAAAACATTTACGTACACGGTAACTAAAGAAGAAGCTAGTTTTTTACAACAAGGAATGCGAGTAGCAGTTTCTTTTGGTAAAACAAAGCTATATGCAGCATTGGTATATGCAGTTCACGAAAAAGCACCTGAATTATATGAAGCGAAAGAGATTCATCAAATCTTAGATGAGTTTCCTATTGTAACTAAAAAGCAATTGCAGCATTGGAAATGGATAGCTAATTATTACCTATGTTCTTTAGGAGAAGTGTATAGAGCAGCAATTCCTTCCGCTTTTTTATTAGAAAGTGAAACTATTGTAATAAAGAATGAAGCATTTCAAAACACAGAATTATTAACAGACCAAGAGTTTTTAGTGTATGAAGCGTTAGAGCGACAATCACAACTAACAATTCATGAAGTTGTAGCTGTTTTAGGAAAAAAGAAAGTTTTTCCAATAATTGATAGTTTAATTAAGAAAACGGTGATTTCTGTTAAAGAAGAAATATATGAGATTTATAAACCTAAATTGGTGAAATATGTTCGTTTAAATGCTGAATATAATGATGAAAATAAACTAAAAGAATTATTATCAGAATTATCTAGAGCAAAAAAACAACGGGAAGCAGTTTTAACCTTTTTCCAATTAAATAGTACAAAAAAGCCAATTAAAGTTAAGTTACTGTGTGATAAAGCGAATGTGTCTACTCAAATTTTAAATGCTTTAGAAAAGAAAGGAATTTTTGAATTTTATCACATTCAAACAGATAGAGTGCAGTTGGGAGGAAAAGAAGATTCATTAAAGGAGTTGAATGAATTTCAAGAACAAGCACTAAAAGAAATTAAAGATAGTTTTAAAGAGAAAGACATTACTTTACTACATGGTATAACGAGTTCTGGTAAAACTGAAATATATACAAAGTTAATTAAAGAGATTTTAAAAGAGGGAAAACAAGTATTATTTTTGTTACCAGAAATAGCCTTAACTACACAAATAATATCAAGATTACAGAATTATTTTGGAAATCAGATAGCTGTTTTTCATTCTAAATATTCGGTGAATGAACGTGTTGAGGCTTGGAATAATATTTTAAAAAACAAACCACAAGCACAGATCGTTTTAGGAGCCCGATCGTCCATTTTTTTACCATTTTCTAATTTAGGCTTAATTGTAGTAGATGAAGAGCATGAAGCTTCTTACAAACAATATGAGCCTTCACCAAGATATAATGCTAGAGATAGCGCGATTGTTTTAGGTAAAATACACGAAGCAAAGGTGTTATTAGGATCTGCAACCCCTTCTATAGAAACAAAATTTAATACTGTTCAAAATAAGTTCGGATTAGTTACATTAAATCGACGTCACGGAAATATTCAATTGCCTAAAATTGAATTGATAGATGTTAAAGAAAAGCGAAAAAAGAAAGAGATGAAAGGTCATTTTTCTGATCGTTTAATTCAATTAATTAATGAAGCTTTAGAAGAAAAAGAACAAGTTATTTTATTTCAAAACCGGAGAGGTTTTTCACCAATTGTTGAATGTACTACATGTGGGCATTCACCCCAATGTCCTAATTGCGATGTAAGTTTAACATATCATAAATATAGAAGTGAATTAAAATGTCATTATTGTCATTATCAAAGAGCTTTACCTAATAGTTGTGGTGCATGTGGTAGTAATACATTAGATACAAAAGGTTTTGGAACCGAACAAGTTGAGTTGGAGTTGAAAGAGCTATTTCCAGATCATAATATTGGTAGAATGGATTCCGATACCACTCGTGGTAAATATGGATATCAAAAAATAATAGAAGCTTTTGACGCTCATGAAATGGATATTTTAGTGGGTACTCAAATGCTTTCTAAAGGATTAGATTTTAAAAATGTTTCATTAGTAGGAGTTTTAAGTGCAGATGCGATGTTAAACTATCCTGATTTTAGAGCACATGAAAGAGCGTATCAATTAATGGTACAAGTTTCAGGTAGGGCAGGACGTTCTAAAAAACAAGGAATGGTGGCAATACAAACGTATAACCCCTATCATCAAATTTTGCAACAAGTTTCAACCAATAATTACCATGAAATGTATGAAGAACAATTACAAGAACGTTGGCAGTATCATTATCCTCCTTATTATCGAATAATAAAAATAACCTTGAAACATAAAGATTATAATAAAGTAAATCAAGGAGTTAATTGGTTAGCAAAAGCATTGCAAAATGTTTTTAGAGAACATGTTTTAGGGCCAACTGCACCTGCAGTTTCTAGAATAAGAAATCAACATATTAAAAACCTAATTATTAAAATACCACCGAAACAATCTTTAGGGAAAACAAAAGAACAGCTTCAAAAAATAAAAACTACGTTTGAAGCTGTAAAAGAATTTCG
>CALISK010000159.1 GCA_938041625.1 uncultured Tenacibaculum sp.
CGCCAGTAGTAACAGGAAGCTTAATAACAATCACTGAAGAGGGGTGTGATGCAAGTGAAGCTCCTTTAGCAGTTACTAACATAGCAGGGATTATTGGGTTAGGTGGAGTAACGGCGATATCAGATACCTGTGATGCGACATTAGTAGTAAAAAGCAATGATGTAAGTGCAGCCGGAACCTGTCCGAATATCTTAGTAATCACCAGAACTTATACGGTAACTGATGATTGTAATAATTCCACAGATATTGTACAAACGATCAATATAGATGACACTACAGATCCATCAGTGGCAGGGGCGCTAAATTCGATTACCACAGAAGGTTGTGATGCGAGTGCAGTCCCAGCACCAGTAACGGATGTAGCAGGCTTAATAGGATTAGGCGGAGTTACAGAGATATTAGATACATGTGATACTACTTTAGTGGTAACAAGCAGTGATGTAAGCGCATCGGGTACTTGTCCAAATATCTTAGTAATCACCAGAACTTATACGGTAACCGATGATTGTTCAAACTCGACCGATATTGTACAAACAATCAATATAGAAGATACAACATCGCCAGTAACTCCAATTTTATCGGATGTTACAATTGTATGTGGAGCAATACCAGTATCTCCAGCAACAATGGATAATTGTACGGGTACTATAATTGGAACAACATTGACTAGTTTTCCTTTAGTTTCTGTAGGTTTAAATATTATTACATGGACTTTTGTAGATGATTGCGGAAATAATATCGATGTTAATCAAAACATTACAGTTGTTCTTCCTGCTTCTCCACCAGTTATTTCTGGTAAAGGAGAAGTTTGTGTAGGAGAGAGTGTTAATTTAATGAGTGGAGTAGTAGGGACAAGTATTACATGGTTTTCTTCAGATATTACTGTTGCAACTATAGATAATAGTGGAGTTGTTACAGGAGTTAATTTTGGAACAACTACTATTACTTATGTAGTAACTGACAGTAATGGATGTGATTCCATGCCATCACCTAACTTTGTTATAACGGTTGGAACATTGACAGATTCTGATGGAGATGGATTGACCGATTGTGAAGAAATTGCAGGGATTGATGACCCTAGAACTTCAGGAGTGCCTAATGGAGTTAGTGATCCAAATGACTCTTGTTCATTTACAGGAAATCCAGCAGCTGATGTTACAAATGTAATTTGGCAAGGGTCAGATTGTGATGGGGATGGAGTAAGCAATGGGAATGAGTTTATAGATGGAACAGATCCTTTTGATGGATGTTCATATAATACTTTAAATCAAATAATATCAAATGTAAGTAATAATTGGAATGATTTAGACTGTGATGGAGATGGAGTTACAAATGGGGAAGAGATCCTAGATGGAACAAATCCTTTAGATGGATGTTCTTATGAAGTGTCTAATCAAGATGTAAATATTGTAAGTGTAACTTGGGGTAATTTAGATTGTGATAATGATGGATTAAATAATGGCGACGAATTGAATAATAATACAGATCCATTTAATCCAGATAGTGATGGAGATGGCCTTACAGATAACGAAGAAGTAACAGGTGTTGATGATCCAAGTACATCTATAGATCCAACAACATTTGTTGATGGACCTATATCAAATCCAAATGATCCATGTGATCCTATTAAAGGAACAGGTTGTATAGGGGACGATTGTTTGACTCCTTATAATTTGATGTCTCCATCTGATGGTAATACGGAAAACGATATTTTCTTTATTCGTTGTATTGATAACCCTGAATATGCGAATAATACTGTTGAAATTTTTAATAGATGGGGAAATACTGTATTTAAAATAAAAGGATATAGTAATATAGATTCAAGTAAGAGGTTTGAAGGGACTTCTAATGGGCGTGTAACTATTAGTATTGAAGCAAAATTACCAGTAGGGACCTATTATTATGTTATTGATCCAGGTAATGGAGAAAAACCTAAAGGAGGTTGGCTATATATTAATAGGTAAAATGGTTGTAGATTTAGATAAAATAATATCGAGAACAAGAAATTATATATTAATTTAGTTCTCGATATTGTTTTTAAATCCCCAATTGAATTGAATTTTTATATAAATTAGTTTTATTCTAATTATATAGTAAATTTAGATAAGATAATCATTGTATAAAATAAAGGATATAATATTATGGATAAGATATTTAGATATAAAGCATTAGTTTTATTAGTTTTGCTGAATATGTATAGTTTTGTTTACTCCCAACAAGATCCCCAGTATACACAATATATGTATAATACAATGAGTGTTAATCCTGCATATGCTGGATCTAATGATCATACAGTTATTACGGCATTAGGAAGAACACAATGGATTGGATTACAGGGAGCGCCTGATTCACAAACCTTGAGTTACGATACTCCTATAGGTTATAGTGGAGTAGGTCTAGGAATAAATTTAACGAATGATCGAATAGGTCCTTCAAACGAAATTTATTTAGATGCTAATATTTCTTATACAGTTAGAACAAGTGATGATGGTAATTTAGCTTTTGGATTAAAGTTAGGAGGACGTCATTTGGGGATTGATTGGAGTAAAGGAACGGCGCAACAGCAAGAACGTATTTTTGAAGGAAACATAAGCAAGTTTTTACCCACTATTGGAGCAGGGATTTATTATTATGAATCAAACTGGTATGCAGGATTGGCGATTCCTAATTTTTTAAAGACTGATCATTATGATGATACACTAGCTACAGGTAGTTTTGGAAGCGGAGGTGTTGCAGATGAACGCTTACACTTTTTTGGTATTTTAGGATATGTTTTTGACTTAAGTGAAAGCGTTAAATTTAAACCAGCAGCTTTGGCTAAGGTTGTAAGTGGAGCACCTATTTCTGTTGATTTTTCAGCAAATTTTTTATTCAATGAGAAATTTGCAGCAGGATTGGCATGGCGTTGGGATGATTCTATCAGTGCTTTATTAGGTTTTCAAGCGACCGATAATTTTAATATTGGATTCGCATATGATTTAACCACATCGAATTACAGTAATTACAACTCAGGAACATATGAATTAATGTTACGCTGGGACATATTTAGAGAGAGTATAATGAAATCCCCTCGATTTTTTTAAACTGATTATTCATGAAGAGAATATTATTATTATTAATTTGTTTTATAGCCTTGAATTTTACAGGTTATAGTCAACGTAGGTATGCTGCGGATAGGTATTTTAAAGAATACGCCTATAAGAAATCAGCAGAGTTATATGAAATATTATATCAAAAAGGAGATAGTTCACAAATGGTGGTCAGTAGATTAGGAGATTCTCATTATTTTAATACGAATTTAGAAAAAGCAGAAAAGTGGTATGATTTATTATTTAATAAATATGAAAGGACTGTGTCTTCGGAACATATTTTTAGATATGCTCAAGTATTAAAGAGTAATGGAAAAGTAAAAGAATCGGATAAATGGCTTCGTAGATTGAAAGATGTTAAAATAGATGATTCACGAGCTTTAGCTTTAGATAATAATTCAAACTACTTTGTAGAGTACAGTAATAAGAAGAAGACTTTTGTTAGTTTAAATAACTTATCGATCAATACAAAGTACTCAGATTTTGGAGGTTTTATTTATGGAAGTGAATTGTATTTTGCATCTACACGTCCTGAAGGCACTAAATATGATAAGAAATTATACAAATGGAATGATCAACCTTTTTTAAATATTTATACAGCAGAGGAAAAATTTAGTAAGGAGTCTTTAACTCTAGATGTAGAAAAAGTAAAGCGTTTTTCGGATGTAAATACTCGCTATCATGAATCGAATGCAGTAATAACTTCTGATGGGAATACTATGTATTTTACAAGAGATAATTATGATGGGGAGAAATTGCGAAGAGATCCGAATCGAGTTACACATTTAAAGATTTATAAATCGGAATTTGAAGAAGGAAAATGGCAATTCAAAAAAGAACTACCTTTTAATAGTAATTTATATTCTTGTGGACATCCTGCATTGAGTTCAGATGAGAAGACGTTATATTTTGTATCAGATATGCCAGGAGGAATTGGAGCTACAGATATTTATAAGGTTTCTATCAATGAAGACAATACGTACAGTAAACCGGAAAACTTAGGGAATATGATTAATACTGAAGGAAAAGAAATGTTTCCTTTTATAGATAATGATAATACACTTTATTTTTCATCAAATGGACATTTAGGGTTAGGAGCTTTAGATTTATTTGAATCCAAAATTTCAGGAAATAATTTTACCAAGCCAGTTAATTTAGGAAGTCCTATAAACGGGCCTTTAGATGATTTTAGTTTTGTGATTAGTGATGATAAATCATACGGTTATTTTTCATCGAATAGAGAAGGCGGAAAAGGAGATGATGATATTTATAGTTTTGTTATTTATCGATGTAAAGAAGATGTAACAGGAGTTGTAACCGATGCAAGTACAGGAGCACCTATAGAAAAAGCAACAGTGAGATTAATTGATGAGAAAGGAGAGCCAATAGCTAATCAAGTAACAGGAGTAGACGGGCGTTACACATTTAAAGATATTGCTTGTGAAAATAAATTTACAGTAACAGCTTCAAAAGATGATTACAGAAATGATCAAAAGATAGCAGCAACAGAAGATGTAGATAAGAAATCGATTCAAGCAGATTTAATTTTATCTTCACTGATTGTAGAAAGCCCAGAGGCAGCACAGATTGTAATCAATCCAATTTACTTTGATTTTGATTTATATAATATTAGAGAAGATGCAGAGTATGAATTGGAACATATTGTTAGTGTGATGAGAAATCATCCGGAGATGACTATAAAAATAGAATCTCATACTGATAGTAGAGGAGCAAAGACCTATAATAGAACTTTATCTACAAACCGAGCAAAATCAACAAGAGATTATTTAATATCAAGAGGGGTTTCATCTACTAGATTAGTAAGTGCTATAGGTTATGGAGAGGATCAATTATTGAATAATTGTAATGATGCAAACCAGAAGAAATGTACAGAGGAAGAACATCAAAGAAATAGACGCTCTTATTTTTATATTGTAAAAGGAGATGGTAATGTAAAGTCAAGTGTAGGACAAATAGAGAAAGCAAATTATGAAAATGGTATGTCTGGTTATTATATAGTGTCTTCTCAAGATACTTTATATAACATTTCTAAAAAATTTGATATAAGTATAGAAAAGTTAAAAACAATTAATGAATTAAAAACAAATACAATAGTATTAGGTCAAAAATTAAAAGTTAATTAAGAGGTTTATTTAATTAAAGAAATAGCTTTGTTTACATCTTCTGTAGGTAATTTACAAGCTTTATTCACGCAAACGTAAATGAATGTTTTATTATCAATAAATCTATTTTCTAATAAAGGTAAATTACTTTTTTTGGTACTTCCAGAAAGTAAATAATTAGGAATATAATTATTTTGTAATTCTCTACTTTTAAGAAAAGCATTTTCACCACAAATAGCAATTTCATAAAAAGGGGAAGAATAATTTAAATAATTGTCTAACCAATTAGAATAAATGTGTGGATATTTTTCAATTTTAGGCATAAGATTATGTAGTATTTTTTTACTTAAATTTAAATAACTATTATTACTATAGTAATGACCTAAATAGAATAAGTTTTTATTCATAACAGAATTAGATGATGGTATAACAATATCTTCAATATCTATATTTTTAGAAATTAAAGAAACATCATTTTTAGAAGTATAATTAAAAATGTTTTGATCTTTTCTTAAAAAGTTATCTAAAGTAAATTCAGATAATTTGTTAGAATATGTTAACCATTTTTCATCTAAAGTAATTTGATATAAAGAAATATAGCTATGAATTAATTGAGCATAATCCTCTAAATATCCTTTAATTTTTTTCTTTTTAACGTTAATACTTCTGTATACTTCCCAGTTTTCAGATATCGCATTGTTTTTTAAAGCGATCGCACTTTCAATAGCTTTGACTTTAAATTTTTCATTTCCAAAAACTTTATAAGCATCTGTAAAAGCTTGTAATAAAAGAGCATTCCAAGAAGTTAAAATTTTATTGTCCAGCTCAGGTTTTTTTCTTTTTTTACGTTCATTTAGAAGAATACTTTTCCATGAGTTTACTTTCTTTTTAAAAGAATCTAGATTCAATTGATGTTTTTTTACAAAAACATTATCATTATATAACTTCACTAATGCATGCTTTCCTTCAACAGTTTTAATATTATCAATTCCAAAATAATCATTAAAAAGAGGGTAATCTTTTTCATTAAATAATGATTCTAAATCTTTTCTATCCCATGTATAATAAGCACCTTCTTCGAGTTCATTGGTTTTATTAAAACTATCCGCATTTAAAGAAGAAAAATACAGACCATTATTGTAAAATTCGTTTTCAATAAAATTTAGAGTATTTATAACAGTTTCCTTGTATAATTTATTTTTACTTATTTGATATGCGTAAGAAAATAGAGAAACTAATTGAGCATTATCATATAACATTTTTTCAAAATGAGGTATTTGCCATTTGTTATCTATAGTATACCTAGCAAAGCCACCTTCTAGGTGATCATTTAAACCACCAAGAGCTATTTTATTTAAGGTTTTAAAGACAAAATGTAACAGTTTTTTGTTTTTTGTTTGGTAAGCATAACGTAATAAAAATTGATAACTGTTAGGCCTTGGAAATTGTTTTTCGCTTAAGAAACCTCCATTAACAGTATCTAGTTTTTGATTCCAGTTTAGGACAAGATCATTTATTTTTTTTGGAGTAAACTTTAAAGAATCATTATTGGTTGATATGTTTTGTAATGATATTAAGTCTTTGGTTAGTTGTTTTGCAAAATCATCTGTGTTTTTAGGATTTTCTGTATATATTTCATGAATGTTTTTTAAAGAAGTTAACCATTCTTCTTTGTTAAAATAGGTACCACCCCATACCGGTTGCCCGTTTGGTAAGAGAACACAATTTAAGGGCCATCCACCATTACCAGTCATTACTTGTACAGCTGTTAAATAAGTTTTATCTACGTTAGGATGTTCTTCTCTATCCACTTTAATATTTATAAAGTGTTGATTCATGAAATTAGCTATCTCTTCATTTTCAAATGTTTCTTTTTCCATTACATGACACCAGTGGCATGAAGCATAACCAATAGATAATAAAACTAATTTTTTCTCTTTTTTAGCTTTTTCTAAATATTTTACATCCCAAGGATACCAGTTAACAGGGTTGTGTGCATGTTGTAATAAATATGGACTTGATTCATTTATTAACTGATTGGTAAATTTATGGTTATCATTTTTACATGACACTATTAGTATTACAGATAAAATTATAAAAAAGATGTTTTTTTTTCGAATAGAAAATAACAGCATGAATAAATGAATTAAATTACAAAAACTATTCTATTAAGGTGAAAGTAGTACTTTAGAATTGATTTAAGAAATTTTAATTTATCTATTAAAATACCATTTTCTTCAGTTTTAAAAGTTTTAAAAGCAGTTTTTAAATTGAAAAAAGAAAGCTTTTAGTCTATTCATCTACACATTCCTACTGTTTGTCGTTATATATGACACTTTAGACTAAAGAAAGATTAAACCGCTTATTTTAAAATTAAATTGCAGTTTAAAGCTACTAAAATATATACAATGCAAAAAAAATTAACAATTTTGTTAATTGAAGATGATCAGATAGAAGTGATGAAGTTTAATAGAATCTTGTCTAAAATAGATTCTAAACATCGTGTTATTGAGGCAAATAACGGAGAAGAAGCTTTGAGTATTTTAGAAAACAAGGATGATTTACCTAACCTGATATTACTCGATTTAAATATGCCTAAAATAAATGGGATTGAGTTTTTAAAGATATTAAAGAACGATGAAATCCTTAAATATTTACCAACAGTAGTTTTAACAACATCTAATAATCAAAAAGATATGTTAGAGTGTTATAAAATAGGTATTGCAGGCTACATGGTTAAGCCTTTAAAATATGAAGATTACCAAAGTAAACTTATTAAGGTACTTTCTTATTGGAGTGCTAACGAATTAATAACTGTCTAAAATTTTTTTTACTACTTATTTATTTAGATTTTAACCCTCAAATTTCTTACCTTAAACTCATAAATTGAAGTAAAAGATATTTAGCTTTTATAATTATTCAATGAAGAAATTTATGAGTGATATTGGAATAGAAGAATTAAAACATTCTCTTCAAGAAAAATTAAAAACTTTAGAAACTTCTGAAGCTAAAATAATTGCGTTAGAAAAAACAATTCATAAACTTACTAGAGAAAATGAAGAGCTACAGAAAAGATGTCTTCAAAAAGAAGCTGAGTTAAAAGATGTTTTCGAAAATGTGAACGATGCATTTGTTTCTATAGATTTAAAAGGGAATGTGTTTAAGATGAATGATATAGCCTCTGATATTTTTGGTTATAAATATGACGAAAAAAACTCTTTAAATTTAATGAAATTAGTACATCCAGATGATTTTGAGTATACTCAAAAAGTATTTGGAAAACTGGTAGAAGAAGGATCTTATTCGAAATATAGGTCTAGGATAATAACAAAAAGTGGGATAGTTAAAAAAATAGAAGTTAACTCTAGCTTATTGTTTGATAGTAATAAAAAAATAATAGGAGCACAAGGTATTGTTAGAGATATAACACAAGAAATTGCCGTTCAAAAACTTTTAGAAGCTCAAAAAAACCAATTAGATATTATTTTTAATAATTCACCTATTGGTATTACTTTATCAGAAGAAAAAGAAAATGATTTTGTATTTGTCAATAATTCACTAACTACAATGTTAGGGTATTCTTTAGCAGAACTAAAAAAGTTAAAGGTTACAGATTTTACACATCCAGAAGATAGAAAAAAATCAAATGAATTAAAAGAAAAACTATACAATGGTGAAATCGATAAATTTAGTTTAGAAAAAAGGTATATTCAAAAAAGTGGAAATGTTTTATGGGCAAAAACAACCGTAAAAGCGATTAGAGATGAAAAAAGTAATATAAAATTTCAGGTAGCTACAGTAGAAGATATTACAGAAAATAAATTATCTAAAGAGAAATTGATAGAATCGGAAAATAGATTAACTTCTTTAATCTCTAAATTATATAGTGGTGTATTATTAGAAAATGAAAAAAGAGAAATTGTAATTTCTAATGAAAAATTTTGTGATCTATTCTCTATTAATATTCCACCAAGTAGTTTAAAAGAAAAGGATAGCACTAAGCTTTTTGAAGAATCTAAAATGATATTTGAAAATCCTGATTATTATATACTTAGAATAAAAAAATTAATAAAAGATAAAAAAGTTGTTTTAGGAGATGAATTAAGGTTGACGGATGGTAGAATATTAGAAAGAGATTATGTACCTATTTCTAAAGATAAAGAATATAAAGGGCATCTTTGGACTTATAGAGATGTTACGTTATCAAGAAATTATAGAAAAAGTTTAGAGGCACATAAAAAAAGGTATAGTAATATTATCGCTAATTTACAATTAGGTTTAGTAGAGTTAGATAATCGTAATTTTATTCTATCTGCAAACAAAAGTTTTGTAAAAATGACAGGTTTTGAGGAAGATCAAATTATAGAAAAAGATATTCGAAACTTATTCAAAAAAGATAAAATTAAAGAGTTTATTCAAAAAAGAAGTATTAATAGGAAAAATCGTAGATCAGGTTCTTACGAGTTTAAATTTATTAACAATTTAAATGAAGAAAAATCTTTATTAGTTAGTACAGCTCCTAATTTTAATATTAGAGGAGAGGTAATAGGCTCAATAGGAATTATACTAGATATAACCCATATAAAAAGTTTAGAATCTCAAAAAGAGGTATTATTAAAGAAACTTGAACAGAGAAATGTTGAGTTGGAAGAATATGCACATGTTGTATCTCATGATTTAAAATCGCCTTTACGAAGTATATCTGCATTAACAAGTTGGTTAAAAGAAGACTATGGAGATTCTTTAGGTGATGGAGGACTTAAGAATGTAGATTTAATACAAGAGGTTGTAGAAAAAATGGAACGTTTAATAAACGACATTTTAAATTACTCAAGTATTAATAATGATTCAGATACTACTGAAGAAGTGAATACTTACGAAGTTATAACTGGAATTAAAAATTTAATATACACTCCTAAGCATGTAAAAATAAAGATTAATAAGAATTTGCCAATTATTAAAGCAAATAAAGTTCGAATACAACAACTTTTTCAAAATTTAATGAGCAATGCAGTTAATTATATTGATAAAAAAGAAGGGTTAGTAACCGTTAATTTTAAAGAGAAAAAAAAGGGATATGTCTTTAGTATAAAAGATAATGGAATAGGAATACCAGAGGAGTATCATGCTAAGATTTTTGAAGTATTTCAATCATTAGGAACTCATAAAGATTCAACAGGAATAGGATTATCTATTGTAAAAAAAATAGTAGACATGTACAATGGAAAAATATGGCTTGAAAGTGAAAAAGGAAAAGGAACGACTTTCTTTATAGAATTTAAAAAATAGTAATTATGACCACCGAACAACCGAACTTAAATTACATAAAAGAATTATCTGGAGGAGATATTGAATTTGAAGAAAAAATGATTTCAATACTTAGAAAAGAGCTTCCAGAAGAAATTTTAGTATATAAAAAAGCTATAAAAAACGCAGATTTTAAAGAATCAGCAGAAATCGTTCATAAGATTAAACATAAAATTAGTATTTTAGGCTTAGAAAAGTCATATGAATTTGCGGTTTCTCATGAAAAAGAACTCTTAGAAGAGCAGAAGGAGGGAAATGATAAGTTTATAGAATTATTAACTAGAATGTCTAATTTTTTAGACAAATTGTAAAATTTTCAAGGTACATGAATTGTTTAATTATCGACGATGAATCCGCTGCTAGAGCCATTGTTAATCAGCTATGTAAAAATGAAGGGTCTTTAAATGTTTTAGAACAGTTTTCTAATGCTATAGGTGCTATAAAATATTTAAATCAGAATGAAGTAGATTTAATTTTTTTAGATATTCACATGCCAGATTTTACTGGTTTTGATTTAATTCAAACACTTAAGAATCCCCCAAGAGTAATTTTAACAACATCTGATAGTAAATTGGCTATAGATGCTTTTGAGTATGATTGTATTGTAGATTATTTAGTAAAACCTATTAATCTTCCAAGATTTAAAAAAGCTGTAGATAAAGCAAGAAAATTTACTGTAGAAAATAATCAAGAAACTAAAGAAACAGCTGAATCAAAAGAGGAAGCTCAACAGTTATACATAAATATTGATAGGAGATTAATTAAAATAGAAATTCCAAGTATTAACCTTGTAGAAGCAAAAGGGGATTATATTTTAATAAAAACCAAAGAAAAAAATTATACAGTACATTCTACGTTAAAAAAAATAGAAGAAAAACTACCAAATGATCTATTTTTAAAAGTACACAGATCTTATGTAATCAATTTAAAAAGAATAATTGATATCGAAGATAATAGTGTTTTAATAGGAAAAGATGTAATACCAGTAAGTAGGTCTAATAGACCAGAATTAATGAAAAGATTAAACTTATTATAAAGCCAAAATTTAAATTTCACAAAAAACAATTCATCGATAGTTATACTATACTTAATCTAACTTTAAGGGCAGTATATCTAATTGATCTTTTAAAAAAATGATTGTCGTCTACATTTGTAGCATAGTTAGTTTTTTAAAGTTTTGTTTTTTTTCATTTTTTACAATCCCCAATTCAAAAATGAAGTTTTTAGATTTATTTGGTTGATAAATATAAACCTCTTACAACTTCGTAAGAGGTTTTTTTATTCTCCTAATTTTTTTCATTTTATTGTTTATTTACAATAAAATGAAATTGTGCTTATACACATGTTATCAGATAAACTGAATCATTTTTAAAATTTTAAAATAGCTTGTCGATTAAAATAGTCTTTTAGTCTATATACTTGTAATGTTGTGTCGAATGTATTGATATAAAGTTTGTTAACTAAGTATCTTTACATGGTAGATAGTTTAAAAATTAAAAAGTATATAAAAGTTTGTTTTTTTCATTATTTGAACCCCAATTAATAATAATTGAAGGTTTTTTTAGATTTATTTGGTTGATTAAAAACCCTCTTACATGTTTTGTAAGAGGGTTTTATTTTTGTCTTATTTTTTTATAATTAATGGTTTACGTTTTATCTACTCATGTTTGTATTTCATCTATATTGATATGTCGAATAACGATTTTTGAAAAAAGAACTAAGAAGCAGTAGTATCTTTGAAGTGTAATTAAGTTTAAGAAAATAGTTCGTTATTATATAAAAGAGTGTAACTTAAAATACACTCGAAAAAATTTTCATTTTTGAAATCTCAACGATATTAGGTTGTAGATTTTTAGATTTATTTGGTTGATTAATAGAAAAGCCCTTTTGTGTCCCCAATGCGAAAGGGTTTTTCCTTTTTTATTTTTATTTATGTTTTAATATGTTTGTTTATAGTGGTTTACAGTTCGTCGATTCATATTTGCATTTAATCTATGTTTAGATGCTGAGTAACGATTTTTAAATAAGATAAATAAGAAGCTGTAGTATCTTTGAAGTGTAATTAAGATCAAAAAATAGTTTTAAAAAAATAGAGAGTTTATTTTAAAAATACTCTCAAAAGAGTTTTCATTTTTTAGAAATCTCCACACACTATGGAGATTTTTTAGATTTATTTGGTTGATTAAAAAATCCTTCTGTATCTCAATACATTAGGATTTTTATTTAAAAAAAATACAAGGTTTAGTTTTTTTCTTTAATAATTTCAGAAATAGTTTTATTCTGTATTTTACTTTGTAACCATGATAAGATATCTAAATATAAAAAAGCTCTTTTTTCATAAGGATGGTTTTCAAATATATGCAAACGAGTATAAATTTTTTTAAATTCTTTTTTAAATTCATGAGGATATAAATCACCTAACGAACGAATAGATTCAATAAAAACTTTCTGAACTTCTTGTAAATTTTCCATTTTGAGAAGAAATTTATAAGTCTCTTTAAATTGACGTTCTAAATGATAATCTAAACCACATTCATAATGAGCTATTAAATTTAAAATTCTAGCAAAACATTGTAAATCCTCTCCAACATATAATTTTTTAGCATTAATAATTTTAGATAAATATTCAATGCACATTTTATTATTTCCCATACCAAAATAGAGACAAGCTATTTTATAGTAAAAACGAATAATATGATGTTTATCTAAAAGGTAATGATATGAATTAATTTGATCATTAATTATAGGAATAAGATACTCGCCTTCTTTAAAAGTACCATCAATAAAATGTTTATGTAATTTATTTGCATATAAATATTGAAAGATTAATATTTCAGTATTACTATTTTTTACAACTGCGTTATTTTCTATTTCCTGTTCAAATAAAATCAATTCATTATTAAACTCTTTTTTATTACGAATGAAAAAAAGAGATTCTAAAAAATAATTATAACCTTTTAAATAAAAAACAGGATTAATTGCAATCATTTTTGGGTGTTTTCTAAATAAATTCACCCATTTAGAAGCATATTTATAGCCATGTAAAAAATTTTGAGTTAAAAAACAACGCCATAAATTTGCTTTATATAACCACAATCGTTCTCTAAAGCCTAATTTAGAATAATCAAAGATTGGAAGATTTGTTTTAAAATAATCATTTATTTTTTGAAGTTCATGATCATTTCTTGCGTATCCTATTTTTAATAAAATTCCATATAATTGTAATGAAAGGTTAGATAATTTACTGGTAATTACATTTTGTTCACTTAATATTTTAGCTTCATTAGTTAATGCATCAGCTCTGGTACTAATACTTCTAGTAATGTATTGACTTTCAATTATTTTTTCTAATTCAACTATTTCATAAGCAACATTTTTTTCCTCATTTTCAATAGCCATTGTTTTGGCTTTTTCTAATAATTTTAAACTCTGTTTATACAATCCTTTTTGGTATAACACCGTTGCAAAATCTAACTGTTCTCTTATTTGAACTCTAATATTTTTATGTATAGGGTTCATTCGTAAACTAATTAATAGTTGTTTATAAAGATGTGCTTTTAAATTAGAAAGCTGCTGTTTACTAACAATACCATTCTTAATAATTACTTTTTCATCATATTTTTTTTGTTTCTCTAAAAACTTAAAAAGAGAAAAAAACTTAGCATCAGTATTACCAACCAATCTACCAACATATAAATTGAACTGACGTTTTTCAGATTTTGTTAAAGATTTAATTAATATAAATAAAGTATCGCTATGTTGATTAGCTTTTGTAAAATTATTCATTTTAAAGCGCTGTGTATCAGTGTTTTTTAATTGTTTTTTTTTCGATAGATATCGTAAGAAGTAATTTAAAGATCTATACTTCTATAAAGCCAATATATACATTTGAATTATAATGACAATTAATTAGGAATAATGAATGCAAACAAAATTCAAATTTTTGATACGACTTTACGTGATGGAGAGCAAGTACCAGGTTGTAAGTTAGACACTAAGCAAAAGTTAATTATTGCTGAACGTTTAGATATGTTGGGAGTAGATATTATTGAAGCTGGCTTTCCTGTTTCTAGTCCAGGAGATTTTACTTCTGTAAATGAAATTTCAAAATTAGTAAAAAGAGCCACAGTTTGCGGATTAACAAGAGCGGTAGAAAAAGATATTAAAGTAGCAGCAGAAGCTCTTAAATACGCAAAGAAACCAAGAATTCATACAGGAATAGGAACAAGTGCATCTCATATAAAGTATAAATTTAAAAGTACAGAAGAAAAAGTTATAGAAAGAGCTAAGAATGCAGTTTCATATGCCAAAAAATTTGTTGAAGATGTAGAGTTTTATGCTGAAGATGCAGGAAGAACAGATAATGAATTTTTAGCTAAAATATGTGAAGAAGCAATAAAGTCAGGAGCAACTGTTTTAAATATTCCTGATACTACCGGGTATTGTCTTCCTGAAGAATATGGTGCAAAAATTAATTATTTGAAGGAGAATGTGAAAGGAATAGATGGTATAATTCTTTCATGCCATTGCCATAACGATTTAGGGTTAGCAACAGCCAATTCTATTGCAGGGGCAATTAACGGAGCTCGACAAATTGAATGTACAATTAATGGAATAGGAGAGAGAGCAGGAAATACAGCCTTAGAAGAAGTCGTCATGATTTTAAAACAACATCCGTATCTTAATTTACAAACGGATATTAACACAAAACTATTATACGATACAAGTTTAATGGTAAGAGAGAAAATGGGAATGCCTGTACAACCGAATAAAGCAATTGTAGGTGCAAACGCTTTTGCACATAGCTCAGGAATTCATCAAGACGGAGTTATAAAAAATAGAGAAACCTATGAAATTATTAATCCCATAGAAGTAGGAGTAACTGAAAGTGCTATTGTATTAACAGCAAGAAGTGGTAGAGCTGCATTGGCCTATAGAGCTAAAAAGATTGGATATGAATTAACTAAAATTCAATTAGATAAAGCATATCTAACATTTTTACAGTTTGCAGATAAACAAAAGGAAGTGATAGATGAAGATATTCATTTAATAATGAAAAAAGTAAGTAAAATATCTAAAATAGCAATTGCATGATGGCAAAAACATTATTTGATAAGGTTTGGGATGCTCATGTGGTAGATCGTATCGAAAACGGACCTCAAATTTTATATATAGATAAGCATTTAATTCATGAAGTTACGAGTCCGCAAGCTTTTAATGAATTAAAAGAACGTGGAATTCCTGTTGCACATCCAGAAAAAATTATAGCTACTGCAGATCATAATACGCCTACAAAAGATCAGCATTTACCAGTAAAAGATATATTATCTAGAAATCAATTAAAACAATTAGGAGAAAACTGTAAAGAACATAATATTACTTTATACAACCTAGGACATAAGTATAATGGAATAGTACATGTTATTGCCCCAGAATTAGGAATTACACAACCAGGATTAACAATGGTATGTGGTGATAGTCATACTTCTACGCACGGAGCATTTGGAGCTATTGCATTTGGTATTGGTACGAGTCAAGTAGCTCAAGTATTTGCAAGTCAATGTTTATTAATTCAAAAACCTAAAAGTTTACGAGTACATGTAAATGGAAAGTTAAAGAAAGGAGTACTACCTAAAGATGTTATATTATATATAATTTCAAAACTAGGGACGAATTCAGGAACGGGCTATTTCTGTGAGTATGCAGGAAATGTCTTTGAAGAAATGTCTATGGAAGGTCGTATGACAGTTTGTAATATGAGTATAGAAATGGGAGCAAGAGGAGGAATGATTGCACCAGATGAAACAACATTTGAATATATAAAGGGAAAGGAATTTGCTCCCAAAGGAATAGGTTTAGAAGAGAAGATAACTTATTGGAAAACATTAAAAACAGATGAAGAAGCCAATTTTGATAAAGAGTTTTTTTTAGATGCTGAAGATATAGCACCAATGCTTACTTATGGAACAAATCCAGGTATGGGGATAAAAATAAATGAAACAATTCCTGTAGAAAATAATGATTCCTTTGAGCAATCATTAGCATACATGAATTTTCAGAAAGGAAAAAAATTAATAAATACACCAGTAAATTTTGTTTTCATTGGCAGCTGTACCAACTCTAGAATTGAAGATTTTAGAGTAGCTGCCAATTATATAAAGGGAAAGCAAAAAGCATCGAATGTAAATGCTTGGTTAGTGCCTGGTTCACAACAAGTAGTAAAGCAAATAAAAGAAGAAGGATTGCAAACGATTTTTGAAGAAGCTGGTTTTGAATTACGTCAACCAGGTTGCTCAGCATGTTTAGCAATGAATGAAGATAAAATACCAGAAGGAGAATATTGTGTTTCTACATCAAATAGAAATTTTGAAGGACGGCAAGGTCAAGGAGCGCGCACTATTTTAGCGAGCCCCTTGGTTGCAGCCGTAACAGCTATAGAAGGAAAAATAGTAGACATTACAAAACAGTTAAATTAAATATGGAAAAATTTGTAAAACTATCAGATACAGGTATTCCGTTATCCATTGAAAATATAGATACTGATCAAATAATACCTGCTCGATTTTTAAAAGCAACAGATAAAAAAGGATTTGGAGATAATGTGTTTAGAGATTGGCGATTTCATAAAGATGGAAGTGTTAATGAAGAATTTATCTTAAATAATAAAAAGTACGAAGGAGCAATTTTAGTTGCAGGTAATAATTTTGGTTGTGGTTCTAGTAGAGAACATGCAGCATGGGCATTAGCAGGTTATGGATTTAGAGTAATAATAAGTAGTTTTTTTGCAGATATTTTTAAAGAAAATGCATTAAATAACGGTATTCTACCTATTCAAATTAATGCTAAAGTTTTAGAGTTGTTATTACAGAAAATAAAAAACAATCCAACTACCAAATTAACCATAGATTTAGAAGAACAAGAATTAATAACTCCTTTAGGAAATATAGAGTTTGAAATTAACCCCTATAAAAAACTATGTTTATTAAATGGGTATGATGATATTGATTTTTTAGTAAGTAAGAAAAAAGAAATAGAAGCTTTTGAAGCTTCATTATAAAAAATAATAATGAAATTTAATATAACTACCATTCCTGGTGATGGAATCGGACCTGAGGTACTTCATCAGGCAAAAAAGGCATTAAAAGCAATAGAAGAAGTATATGATCATACTTTTATATATGATGAAAAGTTAATGGGAGCTTGTGCTATAGATAAATTAGGAACTCCTTTACCAGATGAAACTATTTTATCATGTAAAAAAAGCGATGCAATTTTGTTTGGAGCAATTGGAGATCCAAAGTATGATAATGATCCATCGGCAAAAGTAAGACCAGAACAAGGCTTATTAAAATTACGAAAAGAATTAGGGTTGTTTTGTAATGTAAGACCTGTTAAAGCGTATGAACAGTTAATTGAAAATTCACCTTTAAAAAAAAATATAATTCAAGGTACAGATATTGAAATATATAGAGAATTAACAGGAGGAATTTATTTTGGAATAAAACAATTAAGTGATGATGAAAAAATTGCTTTTGATGGTTGTTCGTATTCTGTAGAAGAAATAGAAAGAGTTGCACATTTAGCATTTAAATCTGCTCAAAAGAGAAGAAAAAAAGTAACATTAGTAGATAAAGCCAATGTTTTAGAAACTTCTAGATTATGGAGGAAAACAATTACTAATTTATCGAAACAGTATTCAGATGTAAAAATTGATTATATGTTTGTAGATAATGCAGCAATGCAATTAATTTTAAATCCCAAACAGTTTGATGTAATATTGACTGAAAACCTTTTTGGAGATATACTTTCAGATGAAGCTAGTGTAATAGGTGGATCTATAGGAATGTTAGCTTCAGCTTCTATAGGAAAAGAAAATGCCTTATTTGAACCTATTCATGGTTCTTATCCAGAAGGGAAAGGGAAAAATATAGCGAATCCTTTAGCCTCAATTTTATCGGTAGCTTTGCTTTTAAAGCATTTAGCATTATATAAAGAAGCAGAAGCAATAGAACGAGCAGTAGATAAATCACTAGAACTAGGAATAACTACACAAGATATTGATTCTAAAAAAGATTTTGGAACTTCTGAAGTAGGTGATTTTATAGTTGATTATATTCATAATCAAGAAGATAATAATCTTAACTTTCAAAATATACATATGGGGCAAAGTACCATTATATAAAAAAGAATAAAATGTATTTGTATAAAAAAATCATAGTTAATGAATAATTAACTATGATTTTTTTCTTTTACATAAAGTACACATACTTCAAGTTCTTTGTATTCTTTTAGTAAAGGATGCTTGAAAGTATTTTTTTTCTTCATGCCCAATTTTTCCATTACACGTTCAGATTTATCATTTATGATAGGGCAAATAGATTTTATAGTTTCTAATCCAATGGTATTAAAAGCAAAATCAAGACATTTTTTTGCACCTTCAGTAGCGTATCCTTTTCCCCATTCTTTTTGTGCCAATCTCCATCCAATATCTACACAAGGTGTAAAATCAGCTTTAAAATTTTGTTCAGAAATTCCAATAAAACCAATAAACTCATTAGTTTCTAATATATCTACTGCAAAATAGCAAAATCCGTTTTTAGAAAACTGATTTTTCATTTTGTCTACAAATTCCATTGTTTGTTCTTTACTTGGAATGTTTGGGAAAAATTCCATTACTTTCGGATCAGAATTAATTAAAAGCATCTTAGGTTTATCAGTATCTATCCAATTTCTAAAACCTAATCTTTCAGATGTAAAAAGATATTTTTCCATTATAATTTGAGTTAATTAGTTACAAAAATAAAGATTATTGTAGATAGTTATTTTATTGAAAATAATAAATGATTTATTTTTAATAAAATATTTATTTTTGGCTTTTTATTTAAATTAAATTCATGTTTTTTGTGTTTTTAGTGGTTTTAATTCTGTTTATTTCTGTTTTTATTAACATAAGTTCATTTTTTTTGTATTCGTAATTTGACTTTGTTATTTTATTGATACAATAATAACGATATTTCATTTTTTGGTCATATTATGATATTATCATTTTTTAGTGTGTTTTTTTGATAAGTGAATTCTTTTAGAAAACGTTTTCGGTTGTTTATCAACATGTTGTGTTTTGTTTTTTAAATTCTTACCTCATAGCTTTGGCTAGCAAGAAACTATAAAAAAAACTAATTATGCTGACAAAAAAACAACTTAGGATGGCTATTTTAATATGCTTATTCCAACTAATAGTTTTTGCTCAAGAAGATCAAAAAAAGAATAATTTTTCATTTAGTGGAAGTGTAGATGTTTATGGAACTACAAACCTATCGGAAAATTCAAGAGGTACCGTTGGAATTTTATCAGATGTTCCAGCTCATGGTTTTGGTTTAGGAATGGCGAATACTGTTTTTTCATATGAAACAGAAAAAGCAGGAGTTGTTGCTGATTTGGCTTTTGGACCAAGAGCAAATGCAGCGAATGCATATGAGGGTAGTATTAATCAACTATATGTATACTATCAATTAGATGATAAATTAACATTTACATTAGGACAGTTTAATACCTTTTTAGGGTATGAAGTAATATCTCCAGTAGATAATTTTAATTATTCTGTATCCTACTTATTTAATGCAGGACCTTTTTCTCATACAGGTTTTAAAGTTGATTATAAAGCTTCTGAAGATTGGTCTTTAATGTTAGCAATAACAAATCCACATGCTATTACAGCAG
This sequence comes from uncultured Tenacibaculum sp., assembly GCA_938041625.1. GTDB lineage: Bacteria > Bacteroidota > Bacteroidia > Flavobacteriales > Flavobacteriaceae > Polaribacter. Next base: position 20,237 of record CALISK010000159.1, read on the forward strand.
GAACAAATATTACAAATGATTTTCAATTTGGTTTTCAAGCAGGATTTAAAGATCAATTTTTAAATGTTGTTTATGGGGCAGATGGTTCTGGCTTTGATGATGTTTTATATTTAGATTATACAGGTGGTTTTAACGCATCTGATTCTTTTTATGTAGGAATCAATGCAGCATATTCAAATTCTAGTAATGCTGATTCAGGATATTATGGAGGGGCATTGTATTTACAAAATAAATTTACAGAAACATTTTCTTTAGGGTTAAGGCCAGAATATTTTACAACTACAAAAGGTAGTTCAGATGCAGCTATTTTAGCATTTACACTTTCTGCTAATCAAAAATTAACAAAGAACTTAAATGTTATAGGAGAGGCAAGATTTGATACTTCAGATGATGTTTCGGTTATTGGAATACGAGATAATGTAGCAGGATTAACATTTGCAGCTGTTTACAAATTTTAAAAAACTAATTATAAATAATAACATGAAAAAAATCGAAGCGATTATACGAAAATCTAAATTTCGAGAAGTAAAAAATGCATTACATGAAGTGGGAGTCAATTTTTTTTCTTATTGGGATGTAACGGGGTTAGGAAATGAAAAAAAAGGACATGTATATAGAGGTGTTTCTTATAGTACAAGTGATATTCAAAGAAGATATTTATCTATAGTGGTAAATGACAGTTTTGAAGAAATTACAATAGAAACAATTTTAAAAGCAGCATCTACAGGCGAAGTAGGAGACGGAAAAATATTTGTAAGTGATATACAAGACGCTTATAGAATAAGGACAGGCGAAAAAGGAGGAGATACATTAAACTAACAAGAGAAGAACTATTATGGAATTAACAACAAATAATGTATGGATGATGATCTGTACAGCACTCGTTTTCTTTATGCATTTAGGATTTGCTTTTTTAGAAATCGGTTTAACAAGGCAAAAAAACACTTTAAATATTTTATTTAAAAATATTTTTATAATAACAACCGGGCTTTTATTATACGCCGCTTTTGGTTTCAATCTAATGTATCCAGGTTTTGCTAAAGATGCTACAGGAATTTTTGGTTTTGCAGGGTTTGGTTTGCAACCACCTATGGTAGATAAAGTATTAGATTTAACTTATAACGCAGGATATACCTATTGGACAGATTTCTTGTTTCAAGGAATGTTTGCCGCAACAGCAGCTACTATAGTTTCTGGTGCTGTAGCAGAGCGAATGAAGATTTTACCTTTCATGATTTTTACAGTAATTTATGTAGGTTTTGTATACCCAATTGCTGGTTCATGGAGATGGGGAGAAGGTTTTTTATATAAATTAGAAACCCCTTTTTATGATTTTGCAGGATCAACTTTAGTACATTCTGTAGGAGGTTGGGCAGCTTTAGTAGCAGTTTGGTTATTAGGAGCTAGAATAGGGAAATTTAAAGATGGAAAAGCACAAGCTATTCCTGGTCATAATATTCCATTAGCAACAGCAGGAGTGTTAATTCTTTGGTTAGGGTGGTTCGGGTTTAACGGCGGATCTGTTTTATCTGCTGATCCAGCGGGAACCTCGCTAACATTGGTGACTACATGTTTAGCAGCAGCAGCTGGAGGAGTTGTTTCAGCAATTTTTTCAACCATTCTATATAAAAATTTAGATTTAACAATGTTTTTAAACGGAATTTTAGGAGGACTAGTAGCTATAACAGCTGGAGCTGATCAAATGACTCCAATGAATGCAATTATTGTTGGAGGTATTGGAGGGGTTCTTATTGTATTAGCAGTAAGTTTAGTTGATAAAATAAAGTTAGATGACCCTGTAGGAGCTATAGCGGTTCATTTAATATGTGGAATATGGGGAACACTTGCAGTGGGAATTTTTGGAAAATTAGCAAGTGGAGCACAATTCATAAGTCAATTAATAGGAGTTGCCTCTTACGCAGCTTTTTGTATTGCAACTTCATTTATAATCATATTTACTTTAAAGAAAACAATGGGAATAAGAGTGACTGAAAAAGAAGAAATAGAAGGTTTAGATGCCCATGAACATGGAATGTCTGCATATTCAGATTTTAGATTGAATGAGCATTAACAATTCTAATTTATTCAAAAAAAAGCTTGTATTATTTTAATACAAGCTTTTTTATAGAATATGAAAACATCAATTTTGAAGCTTTTTTTTAAGATTATAGAATTTTACTAAGTCGAATTTTATTAATTAAATAAAAGTGATTATAAAAAACATAAATAACTGTTTTTCAGTTTTTTATTTTACTATTTTAGAAATGAAAACACAATAATTATGCAAGATCAAGGACTTTATTTAAATCAGTTTGAGACTGCCAATTGCGGGGCAGGTTTCATTTGTAATTTAAAAGGAGAAAAATCGAATGAAATTATACATAATGCACTAGAAATACTAGTGAAGTTAGAACATCGTGGTGCGGTAAGTTCTGATGGAAGAACTGGTGATGGTGCTGGTATTTTAATAGATGTACCTCATGATTTTTTTAAGAGAGTTTGTCATTTTAGTTTGCCAGCTCAAAAAGAATATGCGGTAGGGATGGTTTTTTTACCTAAAAGTATTAATCAAACAAATTATTGTGTTCAAGTTTTTGAAGAAGAAATAATAAAACAAGGTTTAGAAATTATTGGATGGAGAGATGTGCCTGTAGATACTTCTTGTGTAGGAGAAATAGCCGCAAAATCACAACCAAAAACAAAGTAAATATTTGTAACTAAAGGAAACGAAGAGTTAACAGAATTACAATTTAATGCAAAGCTTTTTGCAGCTAGAAAAATAGCAGAGCATATCATCTCAAAATCAAAATTATCACAAAGTAATTACTTTTATCTATCCAGTTTTTCAACGACAACATTAATTTATAAAGGATTATTAGTTCCAGAAGATATTGGAAGATATTACACCGATTTAAAAGCACCAGATTTAGTAACTAAACTAGCATTGGTACATCAACGTTTTTCGACAAATACATTTCCTTCTTGGGATTTAGCACAACCTTTTCGCTACATGTGTCACAATGGAGAAATTAATACACTTCGAGGAAACGTTAGTAGAATGCGTGCTAGAGAAGAATTAATGAAAAGCGATTTATTTGGAGAGGATATTAAAAAATTATTTCCAATAGTACGAGAAGGGAAATCAGACTCTGCTTCTATGGATTTAGTGGTAGAATTATTATTAATGACAGGTAGATCTTTACCAGAAGTAATGCTAATGATGGTTCCTGAAGCATGGGAGAAACACCAAACAATGTCTGAAGACAAAAAAGCTTTCTATGAATACAATTCATGTATTATGGAGCCGTGGGATGGTCCAGCTTCAATTCCTTTTACAGATGGTAATTATATTGGTGCATTGTTAGATAGAAACGGATTAAGGCCTTCAAGATATACAGTAACAAAAGATGGGTTTGTAATCATGTCTTCTGAAATTGGAGTCGTAAAAGTAGCACCAGAAAATGTAGAAAAACACGGACGGTTAGAACCAGGGAAAATGTTCTTGGTAGATATGAATGCAGGAAGAATTATTGAAGACGAGGAAATTAAAACAGAAATAGTATCAAAGCATCCTTATAAAAACTGGGTAAAAGAGCATACATTACCATTGGCAGAGGTTCCATACACAAACAATATGTGTCCGATAGAGCCTACAAAATATGCTGTAAGATTACGTGCATTTGGGTATACTTTAGAAGATATTTCTACAGTAATTAATCCAATGGCTATAAAAAGTAAAGAAGCTTTAGGTTCTATGGGAATAGACACTCCTTTAGCAGTATTATCAGACAAACCACAACTGTTATATAATTATTTTAAACAATTATTTGCCCAAGTAACCAATCCGCCATTAGACGGAATTAGAGAAGAAATTATAACAGACATTAGTTTAGCTATTGGAGGAGATCGTAATATTTTTGACATTATACCAGAACAAGCAAAAAAATTACGAATTCAAAATCCAGTTATCTCAAATGATGATTTAGATAAGATAAAAAACATAGAACACTCAGATTTTAAAACAGTTTCTATACCTATTTTATATCCAATATCTAGAGGAGTAAATGGTTTAGAAAAAGCATTAGATGATGTTTTAACTCAGGTAGAAAAAGCAGTGTACGAAGGAGCAAATATTGTGATATTATCCGATCGAAATATAGACAAAGAAAATGCTCCAATTCCTGCTTTATTAGCATGTTCTTATGTGCATCATGCATTAAATAAAAAACAAAAAAGGTCGAAGTTTGGTATTGTATTAGAAACAGCAGAACCAAGAGAACCTCATCATTTTGCAACCTTATTTGGGTATGGAGCTAGTGCTATAAACCCATATTTGGTAAACGAAATTATCAGAGAACAAGTAAAGGAAGGAGTTATTAAAGATATTGATGCAGAAGAAGCAGTAAAAAACTTTAATAAGGCTATAGGAAAAGGAATTTTAAAAGTAATGAACAAGATAGGGATATCTACATTACATTCTTATAGAGCTTCACAAATTTTTGAAGCTTTAGGATTAAAGAAAGCATTTGTAAATAAATATTTTCCTGGTACACCTTCTAGAATTGGAGGAATCGGTTTAGTTGTTTTAGATAAAGATATTCAAAAAAGATTTGAAACTTCTTTTAAAATGGAAGCGCATAAAGATGCATTAGATTTAGAAATTGGAGGAGAATATAGATGGAGAAGAAATGGAGAAAAACACATGTTTAATCCAACCACAGTCTCTAAATTACAGCAAGCAGTAAGAGCAAAAAGTAAAGACAGTTATGCTATTTATGCTGAAGAAATAAACAATCAAAGCAAAAATTTAATGACGCTTAGAGGACTGTTTGAGTTTAATAATTTAGATCCAATTCCTTTAGAAGAGGTAGAGCCTTGGACAGAAATTGTAAAAAGATTTAAAACAGGAGCAATGTCTTATGGATCGATTAGCCAAGAGGCTCATGAGAATTTGGCAATTGCAATGAATCGAATTGGAGGTAAAAGTAACTCTGGAGAAGGAGGAGAAGATAAAAAAAGATTTGAAAAAGAAGCAAATGGAGATTGGAAGAATAGCGCCATTAAGCAAGTGGCTTCTGGTAGATTTGGAGTTTCAAGTAATTATTTAACCAATGCGAAAGAAATTCAAATAAAAATGGCTCAAGGAGCTAAACCAGGAGAGGGAGGACAATTACCTGGAGAAAAGGTATTGCCTTGGATTGCAGAAGTGAGAAATTCAACACCTTATGTAGGGCTAATTTCTCCACCACCACATCACGATATTTATTCTATTGAAGATTTAGCACAATTAATTTTTGATCTTAAAAATGCCAATAGAGAAGCACGAATTAATGTAAAACTAGTATCTAAAGCAGGAGTAGGAACTATTGCTGCAGGTGTAGCAAAAGCAAAGGCAGATGTTATTTTAATTTCTGGTTTTGATGGAGGTACAGGAGCTTCTCCTTTAACTTCTTTAAAACATGCAGGTTTACCCTGGGAATTAGGAATAGCAGAAGCACAACAAACATTAACCTTAAATAATTTAAGAAGTCGTGTTGTTTTAGAATGTGACGGACAATTAAAAACAGGTAGAGATGTAGCAATTGCTTGTTTATTAGGAGCAGAAGAATTTGGATTTGCGACAGCTCCTTTAGTAGCATCGGGTTGTATTATGATGCGTGCTTGTCATTTAAATACCTGTCCGGTAGGTATTGCAACACAAGATCCAGAATTGCGTAAAAACTTTAAAGGAACACCAGAACATGTTATTAATTTTATGTATTTCGTGGCAGAAGAATTAAGAACTATTATGGCAGAACTTGGATTTAGAACTGTTAAAGAAATGGTAGGTCAGGTTCAAAAAATAAATGTAAATCCGGCAATAGATCATTACAAAGCAAAAGGAGTAGATATTTCATCTATTTTATATCAACCTAAAACAACATCAAATACAGTTTTATTTAATACAGAAAAGCAAAAGCATAATTTAAATAATGTTTTAGATCATACCATTATTAGTGATGCAAAATCAGCAATCATTAGTAAAAAAGAAATGTCTTTGTCCTATGAAATCCAAAATACAGATAGAGCAGTAGGTGCAATTATAAGTAATGAAATTTCTAAATTATATGGGGAAGAAGGATTACCAAGTAACACCTTGAATTTAACTTTTAAGGGGTCTGCAGGGCAAAGTTTTGGTGCTTTTGCAACCAAAGGACTTACATTAAAAGTAGAAGGAGAAACCAATGATTATTTAGGTAAAGGACTCTCTGGAGCAAAAATTATTATTAAAAAACCAGCAGAAGCAACATTTAAAGCAGAAAACAATATTATTATAGGAAATGTATGTTTTTATGGAGCAACTAAAGGAGAAGCCTATATTAACGGAATTGCAGGAGAGCGTTTTGCGGTTAGAAATTCTGGTATAACAACAGTTGTCGAAGGTGTAGGAGATCATGGTTGTGAATATATGACAGGAGGGAAAGTGATTGTTTTAGGAAAAACAGGAAGAAATTTTGCTGCAGGAATGAGTGGGGGAATTGCATATGTGTTAGATGAAGAAGGACATTTTAAAAATGATTTATGCAATCCAGAAATGGTAGATTTAGATGCTTTATCTAAAAAAGATTTTGAAGAACTAAAAAACCATATAACGCAACATTTAAAATATACAGAAAGTCAACTAGCAAAAGATATTTTAGAAAATTGGGAAGTAAAGAAAGAAGCATTTGTAAAAGTTTTTCCTAAAGATTATAAGAAAGCTTTGAAACGATTAGCAAGTGAAACAAAAGTAAAAAAATTATTAACAGCATAATATTTAGATATGGGAAAATTAGGCGGATTTAAAGAGTTTAGTAGAGTAGATGAAGGAGCTATAGCTGTTAAAGAAAGAGTACAGAATTACAATGAATTTACAGTTGCTTTAAAAAATGAAGAATTAAAAAAACAAGCAGGTCGTTGTATGGATTGTGGTATACCATTTTGCCATAGTGGTTGCCCGTTAGGAAATTTGGTGCCAGATTTTAATGATATGGTGTATAAAGGAGAATGGAAAAAAGCAGCTGAAATTTTACATGCAACAAACAATTTTCCAGAATTTACAGGAAGATTATGTCCAGCACCTTGTGAAAAATCATGTGTTTTAGGATTAATAAACGATCCTGTATCTATAGAAAATATTGAAAAAAATATTGTAGAACAAGCTTTTGAAAATAAATGGATTCAACCACAAATACCGAACAAAAGAACAGGGAAAATGGTAGCTGTTATTGGTTCAGGACCTGCTGGTTTAGCCGCTGCACAACAATTAAACAGAGCAGGACATATAGTAACTGTTTTTGAAAGAGATGATAAAGTTGGAGGGTTGTTACGTTACGGAATTCCTAATTTTAAATTAGAAAAAGGAATTATAGATAGGCGAATTAAAATTTTAGAAAAGGAAGGAATTATTTTTAAAACAAGTGTACATGTTGGAGTTAATTATGACATTAAAAATTTAGATTACTTTGATGCAATAGTATTATGTGGAGGAGCTACTAAAAAAAGAAGTTTGACTATAAATGGGATAGATAGTAAAGGAGTTGTACAAGCAATGGACTTCTTAACACAACAAACTAAACAATTATTTAATTCACCTGTTGAAGGAGAGATTATTTCTGCAAAAGGGAAAAATGTAATTGTTATTGGAGGAGGAGATACAGGATCGGATTGTATAGGGACATCTAACAGACATGGAGCAAAATCTGTAACAAACTTTGAAATTATGCCGAAGCCTCCAAAAGATAGAAGTCAAGATACTCCTTGGCCATTTTGGCCTTTACAATTGAAAACAAGTTCTTCTCATGAAGAAGGAGTAGAAAGAAATTGGTTAATTAATACAAAGGAGTTTGTAACCAATGATAAAAATGAATTAATAGCTTTAAAGACTATAAATGTAGAATGGAAAAAGGTTCCAGGAGAGCGACCTCAGTTAATAGAAATAGAAGGAACAGAGAAAATTTGGCCTTGTGAATTAACGCTTTTAGCATTAGGTTTTACAGGACCAGAAACAACTTTAAGTGAGCAATTAGGAGTACAATTAAATGCACGATCTAATTATAAAGCAAAGAACTACCAAACCAATGTTCCTCATGTTTTTACAGCAGGGGATATGCGAAGAGGACAATCATTAATTGTTTGGGCAATTTCTGAAGGAAGAGAAGCTGCAAAATCAGTAGACACTTACTTAATGAGTACTTCTTATTTACAGTCTAAAGGAAAAGGAGATTTACCATCTGTTTAATATTTTTTAAGGTCAGTAGTTACTTATCTACTTTTCTTATTTAAAATCCAAAGCAGTCGAGGTTTATTTACATTTCAAAATAGTTTTAAATTGTAAAAAAACGAATTAATATTCTTTGTTTATGTTTGATTATAAGGGAAGTTAATAGCGCTTTTAAAGATACTTTTGTGAAAATCTGTGTTAAACCAATGACAGATATAAAATAAAAAGCCTGTCTGAAAATTATTTTCAGACAGGCTTTATGATTTGTCTTTTTGTGAAATTATTAAGTTGTTGTAGTTTTAAAATGTATCGATTTTTAGAAATAGTTGTAATATCAATAAATGATACTTTACTTTTCCTTATGACTTCCTGTTTCATGCTGATCAACTTAAATAAGGCTCTTGATTATACTGGCTCATACTTGGTATTTCAGTGATAACTTGATCTTGATGAAACTCGACTGAGATAAGTAAATATTAGTTATAACCAGAATAGCATCCTTGAGTAATTATATCTGTAACAGAGGATGGTCCGGAAGAAGTCATTGCTTCAACTCTAAGAACACCTCCATTACAACCAAAAGCAAGTGTTACAAAAGAAGTGTAAGAAGTATAAATTAAAGTTCCATTCTTATAAAATTTATATGGAGCAGTGCCGCCCTGAACATTAACATCTAGCTGACCATGAGGTCCAACACCCTTCCATGTCATGGATATTGAGGAGTTCACTCTAAATATTTCTGTCAGTTCAATATCGTTATTTAATGTCACTTTTACTTCTTGTGCATTAGCACTATTGGAATAAATACTAGGATTGATAGGATGTGATGTTCCAGACATCTGTCCAAATATCCAATGTGAGTTAAATATTAATGAAAGTAAAATAAGTTTTTCCATAATTGGGTTGATTTTAGTGAAAATTGTTTAAAGTAATTGTATAGAAGGTATATCTTTTATATTTTAAGTAAAAATATGATTTTACTTTGTAAAGTACTAATATAAAGTATTTTGTGTTTATTTTAAGATTGCAGTAATGTATTGTTTTAACAATATGCTACTGTAATCTTTATAAGCTCTAAATGAATTTTTTTAGTTACCGTTTTATATAACAATAATTATTTTTTAATAAAAAAAATTAGGATTATTAAAAAATAATTACAAATATTTGCAGTATCAGATGAAAAAACAAATTTTAAATATCATTTCTATTATTGTCATTGTGATTATTTCACAAGGATAAGGAAGGGTATATTAAAAATAAAAAATATAATAAAAGGCTTCCTAAAATTTAGGAAGCCTTTTTTAGTTTACAAAACATGAATAACATAACAACTATTATCGTAATTATTATTGTCATTATTAGCTCACCACCGAGTTGATACAGTAGATAATTACCTTATTTAAAAGCCTGTATCAAGATATTGATACAGGCTTTTTTTATGCTAGTGAATGTTATATTTAAAAGAGGTTAAGGTGTTGATAATGATTTCATTAGATTGTTTTTTGTTGATCTGAAAATCATTGAGTTAAGAATAGTTTATAAAAATAAAAAAAGGAATAAAATAATTTAGAATCATAAAAGCAGCTAAAAATGTATTTCAACGAACAAAGTGTAGTTTTTTATAACGGGAAATTTATTAAAGCAAAAGAAGCAACAGCAAATGTATACAGTCAAAGTTTACATTATGGGAATGGTGTTTTTGAAGGTATAAGAGCTTATAATACAGAAAATGGAACCAAAGTTTTTAAATCTTTAGAACATTATAAAAGGTTAAAATTAGGGGCTGAAGTAATGAATATTCAATTTGATTATTCAGAAGAGGAATTAACTAAAATTACATATGAGTTATTAAAACGTAATGGGTTAAAAGATGCTTATATACGTCCATTAATAACAACAGGAGCAGATATGAGTTTGTTAACCTCATCAGAAACCAACTTTATAATCCAGTGTTGGGAATGGGGAAAGTATATGGGGGATAAATTACTTCGAGTTAAAACATCTAGTTTTCAACGTCCAAACCCTAATTCATGTTTTGTAGAAACAAAAATTACAGGGCATTATGTAAATTCAATTTTGTCTACAAATGAGGCAAAAAAAGAAGGATATGATGAGGCTCTGTTATTAGATATGAACGGTAATGTAGCAGAATGTTCTGGAGCTAATGTTTTTATGCAAAAGGATGGGAAATTATTTACACCACCAAGAGGACATATTATGGCAGGAATAACAAGAGCAACAGTAATAGAGCTATGTGAAGAAGAAGGAATTCCAGTAGAAGAGAAGCATTTCACTTTAGAAGAGTTAAAACAAGCTGATGCCTGTTTTTTTACAGGAACAGCAGCAGAAGTAGTTGGATTAGAATCATTAGATGATTATAATTTTCCATTGCGTTGGGAAGCATCTTATGGGTATCAACTAATGAAATTATATAAAGAAGAAGTTTTAGAATTAAGAACAAAAGCGAAAGCAGTTTAAGATGGAATTAAATAAGTTTAGTAAACAAGTAACTCAAGACGATACACAACCTGCAGCACAAGCAATGTTGCATGCTATTGGTTTATCAAAAGAAGATTTACAAAAACCATTAGTAGGAATTGCAAGTACCGGGTATGAAGGGAACCCGTGTAATATGCATTTAAATGATCTTGCTAAATTGGTTAAAAAAGGAACAAAAAACACTGATTTAATTGGGTTAATTTTTAATACTATAGGTGTTTCCGATGGTATCTCTATGGGAACACCAGGTATGCGATTTTCATTGCCTTCTCGTGATGTTATAGCTGATTCAATGGAAACAGTAGTACAAGCAATGTCGTATGATGGTTTAGTTACTGTAGTAGGTTGTGATAAAAATATGCCAGGAGCATTAATGGCTATGTTACGATTAAATAGACCTTCTGTTTTAGTATATGGAGGAACTATTGCTTCAGGTTGTCATGATGGAAAAAAATTAGATATAGTTTCTGCATTTGAAGCTTGGGGAAGTAAAGTGGCAGGTACAATAACACAAAAAGAATATCAGAGTGTAATAGAAAAAGCTTGCCCAGGAGCAGGAGCTTGTGGAGGTATGTACACTGCAAATACGATGGCTTCGGCAATTGAAGCATTGGGTATGAGTTTACCTTACAATTCATCAAATCCAGCAATTAGTAAAGATAAAGAAGAAGAAAGTGTAAAAGCAGGAGAAGCTTTACGAGTATTATTAGAAAAAGATATTAAACCGTCAGATATTGTAACTAAAAAAGCATTAGAAAATGCAGTTCGTTTGGTTACTGTAATGGGAGGTTCTACGAATGCTGTATTACATTTTCTAGCAATAGCAAAAGCAGCTGATGTTGAATTTACATTAAAAGATTTTCAACGTATATCTGATGAAACTCCTTTTTTGGCTGATTTAAAACCAAGTGGAAAATATTTGATGGAAGATGTACATCGTGTAGGAGGTACGCCAGCAGTATTAAAATATTTGCTAACAAAAGGATTGTTACATGGAGATTGCCTAACAGTAACAGGGAAAACATTAGCCGAAAATTTAATAGAAGTACCAGGTTTAACAAGCGGACAAGATGTTATTAAACCGATTGATAGTCCAATAAAAGCCACAGGACATTTAAGAATGCTATATGGAAATTTGGCTAAAGAAGGTTCGGTAGCTAAAATAACAGGAAAAGAAGGATTGATTTTTAAAGGGAAAGCAAAAGTTTTTGAAGGTGAATTTCAAGCAAATGAAGGTATAAAAAATGGAGAAGTAGAAAAAGGAGATGTAGTGGTAATTCGTTATGAAGGACCAAAAGGTGGACCAGGTATGCCAGAAATGTTAAAACCAACCGCAGCTATTATGGGAGCGGGTTTAGGAAAAGAGGTAGCATTAATTACTGATGGACGTTTCTCTGGAGGAACACATGGGTTTGTAGTAGGGCATATTACTCCAGAAGCACAAGAAGGCGGAGTAATCGCATTAGTAAAAAACGGAGATATAATTTCAATTAATGCAGAAAAAAACACTATTGATTTAGAAGTTTCAAAGGAAGAATTAAAAGAAAGAAGAGTACAATGGATAGCTCCGTCATTAAAAGTGAAAAGAGGAGTTTTATATAAATATGCAAAAACAGTAGCATCTGCATCTAACGGATGTGTTACAGATGAATTTTAAAGATCAGTAATATGGAAACTAGAGAAAAAAAATCAAAAAAAGAAGAAATAAAAACAAACGTAACTGTTTCGGGAGCTGAGGCAGTTGTAAAATGTTTATTAGCAGAAGGAGTCGATATTTTATACGGATATCCAGGAGGAGCAATTATGCCAGTGTATGATGAATTGTATAAGTATAAAGACAAATTAAATCATGTACTTACACGTCATGAACAAGGAGCAACACACTCAGCACAAGGATACGCAAGAGCAACAGGAAAAGTAGGAGTCGCAATGGCAACTTCTGGCCCTGGAGCTACCAATTTAATAACAGGTATTGCAGATGCTCAAATAGATTCTACACCAATGGTTTGTATTACAGGTCAGGTAGCTTCTCATTTATTAGGGTCTGACGCTTTTCAAGAAACAGATATTGTAGGAATTTCGACCCCAGTAACAAAATGGAATTATCAAATAACAAAAGCAAGTGAAATACCTGAAATATTTGCAAAGGCATTTTATATAGCACGCTCTGGAAGACCAGGGCCAGTATTAATAGATATTACTAAAGATGCACAGTTTGAACAATTTGAATTTTCTTATGAAAAATGTACTTCGGTTAGAAGTTATAAAGCAATTCCAGAATTAAATATAGAAGCAGTAAAAGAAGCTGCAAATTTAATTAATGAAGCCAAAAAACCATTTGTTATTTGGGGGCAAGGAATTGTGTTGGGAGAAGCAGAAGAAGAGTTTAAGGAATTTATAGAAAAAGCAGGAATACCGTCAGCGAGTACATTATTAGGGTTATCAGCATTACCTACAAAGCATCCACTTCATGTAGGAATGGTGGGAATGCATGGTAATTATGGCCCCAATAAATTAACCAATGAATGTGATGTGTTAATTGCTGTAGGTATGCGCTTTGATGATCGAGTTACAGGTGATTTAAGTAGATATGCAAAACAAGCTAAAGTTGTTCATTTTGAAATAGACCCAGCAGAGATCGATAAAAATGTGAAAGCAAATGTGGCTGTTTTAGGAAATGCAAAAGAGACGTTAAAAACTATTTTGCCTTTTGTTAAAGAAAATATGCATAAAGAATGGCTACAAGAGTTTAGAGATTATGATGCTACGGAGTTTGATAAAGTTATAAAAAAAGATTTATATCCTACCAAAGAAGGTTTAACAATGGGGGAAGTAATAAAAGAGATTAATAAAGCTTCACAAGGAGATGCCATTGTAGTTACAGATGTTGGTCAACATCAAATGGTTGCTTGTCGTTATGCAGAATTTAACCAAACAAAAAGTAATATTACTTCAGGTGGTTTAGGTACTATGGGATTTGCATTACCAGCTGCTATTGGAGCTAAAATGGGAGCGCCAGAACGAGAAGTAGTAGCAGTGATTGGTGATGGAGGCTATCAAATGACAATTCAAGAGTTAGGAACTATTTTACAAACAAAAGCAGCGGTTAAAATAGTGGTTTTAAATAATGAATTTTTAGGAATGGTTCGTCAATGGCAACAGTTATTCTTTGATAAAAGATATGCATCTACAGAAATGACAAACCCAGATTTTGTAGCGATAGCAAAAGGATATCATTTAAAAGCAAATAGAGTAACAAAACGAGAAGAGTTAGAAAACGTAGTACAAGAAATGATGCAATCAGAGGAGGCTTATTTTTTAGAAGTTTGTGTAGAAAAGGAAGGCAACGTATTTCCAATGATAGCTACAGGTTCATCGGTTTCAGAAGTTAGATTAAGTTAAGAGTTATGAGTACAAAAAACACCTATACAGTATCTATTTATACCGAAAATAATGTAGGATTATTAAATCGAATCTCTGCAATATTTCAGCGTAGACACATGAATATAGAAAGTATAAACAGTTCAAAGTCGGAGATTAAAAATGTATCTAGAATTACCATTTTAGTAAAGATTACAGAAGATCAAATGAAAAAAATAATTGGTCAAATCGAAAAACAGGTAGAGGTAATTAAAGCTTTTTATCATTCAGAGGAAGAAACTATTTATCAAGAATCTTGTTTGTTCAAATTAAATTCTGATTTGTTAATTGAAAATGATGAAATTCAAATGATTATCAATCAAAGTAAATCAAGAGTCATTAATATTAATAAAGATTTTTTTGTATTAGAGAAATCAGGCTCTAAAGAAGAGGTAGAAGAATTATATCAAATTTTAAAAAAGCATGGAATCATGCAGTTTGTTCGCTCAGGACGAATAGCAATAACAAAAGAGGAAATGAAAATATCAAAAATGTTAGATTAATTAATACGTGATAAAAAATATTGAAATACACGAAACAGCTTTTATAACTTCTATGTTTAGAGCAATGAATACATCTTTAAGTAAAGATTATTATTCAAAGCTTTGGAATAATAAAAGAACTAAAATATGGGTAACCGATTATTTAAAGGAGGTTTCTTCAGAAGAAGCTCATGCTCATTGTGTAAGAAATAGATTTTTCCTAGAAAAAATTCAACAACTTATAAAAGAAGCTAAAATAGATATCCTTATAAATTTTGGTTCAGGTTTTAGTATGTATCCATTTTTATTAAACGAATCTATAGAGCATATAGAAATAGATAAACCAGATATTATAGATTATAAGAAACATAAAGTCTCAAACTGGGTGCAAACAGGCGAATTACCAGAAAGGGAAATACATTTTTTAGGAGTTGATTTTGAAGAGGATTATAAAGAAGAATTATATACTAAAATTCAAAAAATAAAAAAGAATAAAAGATCTTTTGTTTTAATAGAAGGGGTATTATTCTTTTTAAATAAGAATCAAGTAGATACACTATTCGGTTTTTTTAATGAAATTCAAAAACAAGGAGATTATTTAGGAAGTGTTTCATTTAATTCTACAGTAAAAAAAACGAAAGCATTTTTGAGGTTACTTAATTTCTTTAATGAAAGAGTTTCAAAAACATCAAAGGATGATTATTTAACATTAGAGAATAATTTTTATAAAGAAAAATCAGCATATAAGATAAAAGAACATAAAGATTACTTTATGTATTCTAAAGAATTAAAAAGCAGAATAAATTTAAAAGAAACAGATATTTTGAATGAGAACTTTTATCTGTTAGAAAAAATAAAATAAAAAGCGAAACGCTAAAAAACAAAAATAATGGCAACAAATTATTTCAATACATTATCATTAGCAGGAAAATTAGAACAATTAGGAAAATGTAGATTGATGGAGTCTACAGAGTTTTCAGAAGGTATTTCAGAATTAAAAGATAAAAAAATAGTAATTGTAGGTTGTGGAGCGCAAGGTTTAAATCAAGGTTTAAATATGAGAGATTCTGGCTTAGATATTTCATATGCATTACGAGAAGGAGCAATAAAAGAACAACGCCCATCTTATAAAAATGCTGTTGAAAATAGTTTTGTAGTTGGAACTTATAATGAATTAATACCAACAGCAGATGTAGTATGTAATTTAACGCCAGATAAGCAGCATACCAATGTAGTAAATACAGTAATGCCTTTAATGAAAGAAGGAGCAACATTATCGTACTCGCATGGATTTAATATTGTAGAAGAAGGAATGCAAGTGCGTAAAGATTTAACGGTAATTATGGTGGCACCAAAATGCCCAGGTAGTGAGGTTAGAGAGGAATATAAACGTGGTTTTGGAGTTCCTACATTAATTGCAGTACATCCAGAAAATGACCCAAAAAGTAAAGGTTTAGAACAAGCAAAAGCATACGCTTTTGCAACTGGAGGGCATAAAGCAGGAGTGTTAGAATCTTCTTTTGTAGCAGAAGTAAAATCAGATTTAATGGGCGAGCAAACCATTTTGTGTGGTGTATTACAAACGGCTTCAATTTTATCGTTTGATAAAATGGTTGAAGAAGGAATAGCGCCAGGTTATGCTAGTAAATTGGTACAATATGGTTGGGAAACCATAACTGAAGCTTTAAAACACGGTGGGATTACCAATATGATGGATCGTTTGTCTAATTCAGCAAAAATTAAAGCGTATGAACTTTCTGAAGAATTAAGAGGTTTATTAAAGCCTTTGTTTGAAAAACATATGGATGATATAATGTCGGGACATTTTTCTAAAACGATGATGGAAGATTGGGCAAAGCATGATGTAAATTTATTAAGTTGGAGAGCAGCGACAGGAAAAACGAATTTTGAAAAATCAAAGGTTACAGTATTAGATATTACTGAGCAAGAATATTTTGATAAAGCAGTATTAATGGTTGCTTTTGTAAAAGCAGGAGTAGAGTTAGCTTTTGAAACTATGGTTGCTTCAGGTATTATATCGGCATCTGCTTATTACGAATCGTTACATGAACTTCCTTTAATAGCAAATACAGTTGCAAGAAAAAAATTATTTGAAATGAATCGAATTATTTCAGATACAGCTGAATATGGTTGTTATTTATTCGATCATGCAGCAAAACCCTTGTTAACGGAATTTATGGAATCAGTAAACACTAATATTATAGGAGAGGTTTATGAGAATACTAAATCGGTAGATAATTTAGAGTTGATAAAAGTAAATAAAGCAATTAGGAATCATCCGATAGAAAAAATAGGAGAAGAACTTAGAGAAGCAATGGTTTCTATGAAATCATTAAAAGTAGAGAGTTTAGAGAAAGAAGCTGTATTGATGTAATATGGAATAAATTAATCAAGAGGTTAAAACCTCTTGGTTTTTTCTATTAAAATCGATCAAAATATATGAAATCTACCATACATACATACTTTCCGAAAGTATCCGACATAAAAAAGGCAGCTGAGGTCATAAAACAAATAACCTCTGTAACACCTTTACAAGAAAACTATAATTTATCATCACAATTTAAAGCGAGGATTAATTTAAAAAGAGAAGATCTACAGCAAGTTCGTTCTTATAAAATAAGAGGAGCTTATAATAAAATTCATTCATTAACAGAAGAAGAATTAGTAAATGGTATTGTTTGTGCAAGTGCGGGAAACCATGCTCAAGGTGTTGCATTGGCTTGCAGAAAAAAAGAAATTCACGGTACTATTTTTATGCCTGCACCAACCCCTAAACAAAAGGTAGAACAAGTAAAAATGTTTGGAGGCGAGTTTGTAGAAATACAATTAATAGGAGATACTTTTGATGATGCTTATAATGCAGCAAAAGAGAAAGAAATAATAAGTGAAAAAACATTTGTACATCCTTTTAATGATGAAAAGATAATTGAAGGTCAGGCTACAGTAGGGTTAGAAATTATAGAGCAATCAAATGAGTTAATAGATTATGTTTTTGTTCCTGTAGGTGGTGGTGGTTTGGCTTCTGGATTGTCGAGTATTTTTAAACAATTATCTCCTAAAACAAAAATAATAGGAGTAGAGCCAGCAGGAGCACCATCAATGCAAAAAGCAATTGAACATAAAAAGAATATTAAACTAAACAATATAGATAAGTTTATTGATGGGGCTGCAGTACAACAAGTAGGAGATTTAACGTATAAAATTTGTATAGATAATCTGGATGATATGATTACTGTAGAAGAAGGGAAAGTGTGTCAGACAATTTTAGAAATGTATAATAAAGAAGCAATTGTTGTAGAACCTGCGGGAGCTTTAACTATAAGTGCATTAGAATCTTTTAAAGAAGAGATTATAGGAAAAAATGTAGTCTGTATTGTAAGTGGTAGTAATAATGATATTACTAGAACAGCGGAAATAAAAGAAAGAGCATTGCTGTATGGTGGGTTAAAACATTATTTTATAGTACGTTTTCCACAACGTTCAGGCGCATTAAAAGAGTTTGTGATGAGGGTTTTAGGAGAGAATGATGATATTACTTTTTTTGAATATTCTAAAAAAACAAGTAGAGAAAATGGACCAGCAGTAGTTGGAATAGAGTTAGAGAATAAAGAAGATTTAGTTCCTTTAATAAAAAGAATGAAAGAGTTAAATTTCTATGGAGAATACTTAAATAATAAACCCAATTTATTTGAGTTTTTAGTATAATTTGTCTAGTCCTAAATAACCGATACGGATTATTAAATTTATAAATTAAAGTTCAACTATGCTAGCATAGTTGAACTTTTTTGATTTGTATTGAGTTCTTTTCAATTTTTCTTGTTTATGCATTTTCATAAGGATTGTATTTTTCAGTCATGCTTACTGTTATATTATTTGCTTTTAATAAATCTTGATATTTATTATAGTAATATTTGTAACCCTCTATCTGAATTATGTATTAAGTGATTTTCATTGTAATTTCTATTTTTCAATGCGATTTCTAACGCTTCTATAGAGTCAGCTACATTTAAACTATTAGAAAGGTTATAACCCATTTTTTTTGAATAAACATCTGTAATTAAAGCTAAATAAAAAGAATTAGTTCTATTTCTAATATAAGTTATATCGCTAAACCATACTTGAATATCAATATTACTAATGCTATTCTTATACTTTCTAAATCTGTGATGAGAGTCTGTAGTAATACTTTGGATACCATATTTTGTCTTTGCTTGACTTTTTGTTAAAAAACCTTGTTCTACTTCCTCTACTATTTGAAGTTTAAAAGAGAAAGAGTGATCTTTTTGAGTACGTTTGATATACCCCGTTGTGTTTGATGTTTTCATTACACTAAATTTTTAGTGTATCGCTATATTAGGACGAGACAATTACAAAAAAAAAGAGATTACCTGAAAAGGTAATCTCTTTTTTTTGTAATAAAAACAAATAAAGACAAAACAGTATCGAATATTAATTAAAGTGTATCGATTCTTTCTTTGCCTATTATAAAAGTATATATCTGACATACCTTTGATGAAAAATAAAATCAATTAAAATGAAAACATTAAAATTTATTGCACCAATAGCAATAGCTTTATTTACTATAGGAAACGCAAACGCTCAAAAATTAAAATCATTTGGAAGTTCTATAGAAAAGAAAATAGGATTTGTTAAGAAGAAAGTACCTTATACAGATGTGGTTAGTTATTTAGGGTACGCAGCACCAAACACAGAGGATGAAGTAAAAGATGGAAAAAAGTTTTATTACATCTATGTATGGGTACCCGCAGTTGCACCAGAATTAGGATTAAGAATGATGTCGCCTGCTAAAAAAGTAAAAGTTAAAAATGCTATTAAGGGTAAAACATTTGAAGCAAATGCAAAATCAGATGATTATTTTGATACCTATATAACATTAGAAAGATCTGATATTTTTACAAAAGGGAAAGTTAAAGATGCAGCATCGGCTTCGTGGACAGTTTTAGCGAGAAATGATGATAGTGGTGAAATGCCAAAACAACCAAGTGGAAGAAAATATAATTCTTTATTAAGATATAAAAGTAAAACAGGTGACCCATTAAAAGCACTTACAAGAGGTCTTTATCGAGTAGGTTTTACAACTTACAAAAAGGGGGAAGTTAAGGGTACTTTTGTTGCTCAAATAGGATCGCCTGTTAAATTACCAGGAGTGGTAATGGCAAAAAGTATAGAGGAGCTATTAGCTCAGATGAATTAGTTTTTTTAAGTTAATTTCGATTACTTATTTTTTATTAGTTTTAGACAAAGGGTGCCTTTTAGGTACCCTTTCCTTATGCAAGGTTATTTCATTTTTTATATTTATTTGTAGAGAAAAGGATTTTCAAATAATAACTTTTTTGTTTCCTAGAAAAGAAATTCCGTAGTAAAATGTAATAGAATGGTTATTGTAAACTCATTTTTTTAATCCTAAAAAATCGCTATATCTCTTATTTAATAAGAGGTATAGCGATTTACCATGTGAATGATCACACTAAAATACAATTTGAAATCAATTCACAACTCAATAACGGGGATGAAAGTTTTTACTTTTCATGTGAATGATCACACTAAAATACAATTTGAAATCAACAAAGATGGAAACATTAAAATATTTGTTTTCTTAATTTGTTGGGCTGTGTTCTGTCAATATCGCCAACCTCTTGAGCACCACCATAAATAGAAATTAATTGTTCTTTAGTTAATTCTTCAAAATTTTCAAACATGATATTAAAATATAATATTAATAGAAAAGAAAGATATAAAATAAATACTATTTAATAGCAATCATGCTAATCTCTACATTAACAAATTTAGGAAGGTTAGCTACTTCAACAGTTTCTCTTGCAGGAGCATTTTTCTCATCAAAATAAGTAGCGTATACTTCGTTAATTGCAGAAAAATTATTCATGTCAGATATAAAAATAGAAGTCTTAACTACATTTTCAAAAGACATTTCTGCTTCATTTAAAACAGCTTTCATATTTTCTAATACCTGCGTAGTTTCTTTTTTAATATCATCTAAAACTAATTCACCAGTAATAGGATCTAAAGCTATCTGCCCAGATGTATATAAAGTATTTCCGCTTAATACAGCTTGATTATATGGACCAATAGGAGCAGGAGCTTTACTTGTGTTGATTATTTTTTTCATGATTGATTTTATTTTTTAAAGTTAATTTTTTTTTAGGCGAAAAGGTTTTTTGTTTTTCAATAGATATATTTTGTTTGTAAGTTTTGAATTAACTATTTCTAATTCTTAAAAAAAGCAAACATAGAACAATAGTTTAACTAACTACTAACTAAAACAAACGTCTATCTGGTGGTTGTCTTTTATCCCATTTTAAATCACTTAACATAGATGATTTAACACCAATAAAGAAATTATAAGATGTAAAATTACCAAAAGGCACCCAGTTAAAATTAAAACGCCAGCTATCTAAATCTCTAGAAAAATTCATTGTAGTATAAGAGAAAGCACCATTTTTTATATCGTATGAAGATCTAAATCCTACTTTCCATTTAGGAGTTAAATCTACACTACCACTAAAACCAACGGTATGACTTTGAATTCCAATATTACGAATACCGTTATTACTATAATTAGAAGAATAGATGAAACTCAAATTCCATGGAACTTTAGCTTTGTATAAATCAGCCGTTTTTTCTTCAGGTTCTTTTTGATTGTTGGGTATTTGATTATGAAAACCATTAGTAGGATTAACACCCGAGCCAAAAACATCTGGAGGGTTATTAGGATTGTTTTGATTTTCATCCTTTTTATCATCCTCTTTTTTCTCTTCAAAATCTTTATTAGAAAAACTATAATTTGCTGTTAAAGTAGCATTGCTTAATCTAAATAAAGACCTATTAAATTTATCTATTCTTATTCCATTAGAGTTCACTTGATAAGGGTCTAAACTACCAGAAAGGTTTACAGACATCTTATTTTTAAATAGTTGTGTTCCTGTAGAAAAACTAACATTACTCCAACGTAAACTATCCTGAGCTATATTGTAACTAGTACTAAAGTTTAGATTATTAAGGAGTGTAATTTTTTTATCCTCCTCATCACTATCAGGATCTTTGGGTTTTACTTTAGCTTCAAAAACATTGTTTACACTAAAACTAACTAAGTTAGAAACACCGTTACCTGGCCCTCCATAAATACCATTTTCAAAAGGAGTATAGGTAATAACATCTCCAGGTGTAGAACTTCTTCTAACTCTTTCTTCAAACTCACTAGCAAAATTTGGTCTGTAGCTCCAAGATATAGAAGGTCTTATAGTATGTCTTATAGCTTTTAATCTACCTTTTTTGAAATTAAATGTACCATAAATATTGGTACTCATAGAAACTCCAAAACTATATTCATTAAATCTAGTAAAACCACTAATAGTATCATTTACAGCAGCACCAAAAGTACCATTCGTGTTTTCTATATTAGGATCGTAACGTTTTTTTATTTTATCAAAATACCAAACATCTTTATAGTTAAGATTAGGAGAAAGTGTAAAATATTTAAAAGCTTTTATATTTGTATTCGTACTAATAGTATGTTGAACACCAGATCTAGCACCATCAAACATTTTTCCAGTTAAGAAATTTTCTTCATTAGTTTGAATCCTTTGTTCTCCTCGCATACTATAGTTCAATCCAATTTTTTGTATTGGATTTTTCTTTACACCTCCTTTACCAGTAAAAGGATATATTCTATCCATATTTACTTGTAAATTAGGTAAAGTCATATTAATAATATCATTACCTGAATTTTGATTATGAGACATGGTAACAGTCATATTAAAAGGAGAACCTACAAATTTTTTAAAATAACTAATAGATGAGTTGAAAGAATTGGTTAATCTTTGATTTTGATCTATTTCATTTAAAGATTGCCTAAAAAACTGACTACTACTACTTATATTTACTCGTGCAGTTAAATTAGAATTTGGACTCGATTTTGAATCTTGTCGATGATTCCATGATAAATTATAATTAGAAGCTTTAGAGAAATCACTAAAACCAGGAATACTAGTTGTTAAATTCTGAAATCTAAAATTTAAATTTCCAGAAAATTTATACCGAACATTATAATTAGAATTAAAATTTACCGCCCAACTACCATTAGAATAGATGTCTCCAGTTGTTTGTAGGTCAAAATAATCACTAAGTGCGAAGTAATAACCTCCATTTTGTAAGAAAAAACCTTGTTGATTATTATCTCCCCAAGATGGAA
Organism: uncultured Tenacibaculum sp.; assembly: GCA_938041625.1. Taxonomy (GTDB): domain Bacteria; phylum Bacteroidota; class Bacteroidia; order Flavobacteriales; family Flavobacteriaceae; genus Polaribacter. Next base: position 43,131 of record CALISK010000159.1, read on the forward strand.
TTATAAAACCAGAGGTTCTTTCTTGAGTTAAAGGAAAATAAGCAAATGGTAAATATAAAGGAGTAGGAACATCTGCTATAACTAAATTACTACCACCTACAATAATTTTTTTACCTGGTACTAATTTTGCTTTACCTGTAGCAATATGATAATCAGGGTTTTTCTTTTTTGAGGTTGTAAAACGCAAGTTTCTCATGTAAATAGTAGAATCATTAACTCGCTTGGTTTTCTCTCCATAAGTTATCATTTCTCCCTGAACAGTTTTTATACCATAAATTAAAGCTTTCTCTGTTTTAAAATTAAAAAGTATAGAATCTTGTTCCGTTTCTTGATTTCCTTGTTTAAAAATAGGCTTTTGTACATATCCAGTACTGTCTTTTATCCCAGTAGCATAAACGGTGTTTTTTCTATAGTTGATGATTATTTTACCTGCTTTTAAATCAACATCACCATAAATTACTCTAGCTTTATTATATAATGTTATGGTTTTATCTTTTGCGTTTTGAATAGTATAGTCTTCAGCATCATGTGTGATGGTAAAATCGATAACTTCTTTAGGTTTTATAATAGAATCTTTAGGTATCGAGTCTTTTTCGATAGGAAGTATAGATTTTTTTTTAAGATTTAAATCTGATTTTTTTTGTAGTATCTTAACAGAGTCTTTCTTAGTGATAGACTGCTCTGGGATCCCTTTTTTATTGTTCTCTTGAGCGATACTCATTTGAAAACAAAAAAGAAATAAAATTAAAAGTATGTATGATGAATTTGCTTTCAATTTGATAAATGCTATTTTTGTTGATAAAAGTATGGCTCAATGTTTGAAGCACCAAATCATAAAGAGCCAAAATTAGTTAAATTTTATTAATGAAAATCTTAAAATTCCGCAAATATAATATTAATAGGATAACTACAGTTTTTATACTGTTTTTATTCTGTACAATAAATAGCATACAAAATGTTTATGCGCAAAAAAAATATACAGTTGTATTAGATGCAGGTCATGGAGGAAAAGATCCTGGTAATTTAGGAAATGGATATAAAGAATCGAAAATAGCATTAAAAGTTATTTTGGAAATAGGAAAAAAACTGAAAAGTAACAATGATGATATTAATGTAATTTACACAAGAAGTAAAGATGTATTTGTTGAATTGCATAATAGAGCTAAAATTGCAAATGATAATAAGGCAGATTTGTTTGTGTCTGTTCACTGTGATTCTTATAGGAAAGCAAAAGCTTTTGGAGCAGGTACTTTTGTTTTGGGTTTAAGTGGAAACAAAGAAAACTTAGAAATAGCAAAACGAGAAAATGCCGTAATTCTATTAGAAGATGATTATAAGAAAAATTATGATTACGATCCTAATTCACCAGAATCGGTAATAAGTTTATCAATGTTACAAGAAGAGAATTTAGATGAAAGTCTTGCTTTTGCAGATTTAGTTCAAAATAATTTCTCAAATGCAAAGAGATATGACAGAAGTGTAAAACAAAATAATTTCTTAGTACTTAGAGAAACTGTGATGCCAAGTGTTTTAATTGAATTAGGTTTTTTAACAAATAAGGCAGAAGGTAGGTTTTTAAATTCTAGAGCAGGTCAATTAAGAATGGCAACTGCTATAGCTAAATCGATAGAAAAATATATTGATTTACAAAAGTTAAATACAGTTCAAAACAAAAAAAAGACTGCAACTAATACTAATAAAAATATTACTACAGTAACTAAAAGAGAAGTAGTATATGAAAGGGTAAAGAAAACACCAATAAAAGATAAAGACATACAAAAAAAGAAAATACCTAAGGTTGAACCTAAAGTAGTTAAAAAACAAACTCCAGTTGTAGTTCAAGAAAAAGCTAAAAAGCCAGCTCCTGTAAAAACTAAAGTTAAAGTAGAAGAAAAGGTGGTAACTAAAGTAGAAAAGCCTGAAACACCAAAAAAACTGAACTCAAAGAAGATTATTGAAGCTTCAATAATTGAATTTAAAGTTCAAATAGCTGCATCTAGGGAGTATTTAACAGATGATAATTTTAATTTTAGAGGTTTAGAAGATGTTGAGGTTATCGTAATAGATGACTACTTTAAATATTATTATGGAAGTTCATCAAATCTTGCAGAAACAAAAAAGAATTTAAAGAAAGCAACGAAAGCAGGACATAAAGGGTGTTTTATTGTGGCTTTTGAAAACGGAGAAAAAATTTCAGTACGAGAGGCTTTAAGAAAAAGATAATTTAGAAAAAATCTAATCTAATCTCCCAAAAATAATTAGTAATTTCGTTGTTTGTTAATCTTTGTCTATGTCGAAAGAACTTAAAACAGGAATTGTAGCATTAATAATAATAGCCCTTGGAGTATGGGGGTATAACTATTTAAAAGGACAAAATGTTTTTAGTCCTACTTCACGTTACTTTTTTGTTGAATATCAAAATATTAATGGTTTAAGTGAAGCCAGTGTTGTAACTATAAACGGATTACAAGTAGGTAAGGTAGACCAAATCACATTTAATCAACAACCAGATAAAAGAGGTAAATTATTGGTAAGGATATCTTTAAATGATGACTTTGAATTTTCGAAGAAAAGTATTGCGAAAATATACTCAGCTGGTTTAATGGGAGGTCAAAATTTAGCTATTATTCCAAATTATGAAGGAGATATAGCTATTTCTGGCGATTATTTACAAGGAGATATTGAATCTGATTTATTTTCTTCTGTAGGAGAAAAATTAAATCCAATACAAGCTAAAGTAGAAAATGTATTAGTGCATGTAGATTCTTTAGTAACAGGATTAAATCAAACATTAAATAAACAAGCAAGAGAAAGCTTAAATAATACAATTGTAGGATTTGAATCTACAATGAAAAGAGTGAATTCTATGTTGTTTTCTATGAATAAATTATTAGTAGATAATAAAATAAACATAGATGAAACTGTAGCCAATACTAAAAAAATTACTGAGAATTTTTCAAAAGTATCTGAAGATTTAGCAAAAGCTGATTTGGGAGGTACCATAAAACAATTAGAAACTACAGTTAACAATGTAAATGGTTTAGTAGCTGGAATTAAAAGTGGTAAAGGTACCGTAGGTAAGTTAATGACTGATGAAAAGTTATACACTAATTTAGCAAATGCTACTAAAGAAATGGAAGAGTTATTAAGAGAAATGAAGTTGAACCCAAAGAGGTTTGTACATTTCTCTTTATTTGGTAAAAAACCAAAGCCTTATAATAAAGATAGTAACCAAAAGAATGTGAGTAATAAATAATGAGTTGGATAGAAGTTATTTCTTTTGAAAATGCAAAAGGTAAATTAAAAAGGTTATACGAAAAGGTTACCGGACCTAATAATAATGTAGATAATATAATGGGTATTCATAGTTTGCGTCCGCATACAATGGTAGGGCATATGGCTATTTATAAAAATGTTTTACATAGTAGTGAAAATACATTACCAAAATGGTTTTTAGAAAGCATAGGAGTGTATGTAAGTATGCTTAATAACTGCGAATATTGCATAGAACATCATTTTGAAGGATTGAAAAAATTATTGAAAGATGATACTAAAGCTTTAGAAATTAGAAAGAGTTTAGAAGAGGGTTCGTATAATTCTTTTGAGAAAACTTCTTATAAAGCAGGACTGAGATATGCGAAGGAGTTGACAAAAAATCCTTCAGATCTACAAAAAGAAGCAATTGAAAAGTTAAAGGAAAGCGGTTTAACAGATGGCGAAATACTTGAAATTAATCAAGTAGTTAGTTATTTTAACTATGCTAATAGAACCGTTTTAGGATTAGGAGTAAGTACCGAAGGAGATATTTTAGGGTTATCACCTAATAGCTCTGATGGAGATAATTGGAAACATCAATAAAACTAACAATAACAAATGGAGAAATACGTATCAAACATCTTTTTTGCAGTAATTTTAGTAGCAGGAATAGGTTATTTCGTAATGAATGTTCGAAAGTTAATTCGAAATATTAAGCTAGGTAAAGATGTAGACAGATCAGATAGAAAACCTGAACGATGGAAAAATATGGCTAAAATAGCTTTAGGTCAATATAAAATGGTTCGTCGTCCAGTATCAGGAATATTACATGTTGTTGTATATGTAGGTTTCATTTTAATTAACATGGAAGTTCTCGAAATCGTTATCGATGGTTTATTCGGAACTCATAGAATTTTTAGTAAGCCGTTAGGAAGTTTTTATGGTTTTTTAATTGGGAATTTTGAGGTTTTAGCATTTTTAGTGTTAGTAGCGGTTATTATTTTTTGGTTTAGAAGAAA
>CALISK010000160.1 GCA_938041625.1 uncultured Tenacibaculum sp.
AAAAAAGTAGCCAATTCTAAAACGAATTGGCTACAAAAAATCAAAAAAAATTCTCCCGACTTTCTCTGATAAAATTATCTATTTCTTAATTAATGTTTGAGTACTTAATAATTGTTCTCCTTGTTTTATAATTAAGATGTATACACCTGCTGTTTTTACATTAGGTGTTATTATTTTACTAGTATTATCAACTGCAATAAATAGTTCATTATAAACCTCTTTAGCATTACTATCAAATAACTGAACCGTTATTGGCGCGCGAAAGTACGATTTTTTAATAGAAATATTTATGTTTTTTGTAAAAGGATTAGGATAAACTTCAAAATTATTGTTTTCAAATATTGGCGGAAAATAGATTGTAGCTTTTAAAGATGTTCTTCTTGCTCCACTACCACATGCGCCTAAGTTTGTCCAATCAGAAGAAGTTCGTTCAAATAAATAACCTTGATAAACTACCTTTTCTCCAGCAGAATATTGTACTCCATTTTGCCATGCAGGGACATTGTCACAAATATCTGAAGGAGGTGAAGTTCCATCTTTTGTGTAGGAAACAATAAGTCTTGCGGCTTTACTAGCACCGCCTTCGTAAGAATCTGCTACACGTTTAGCAGAAGTACTTGTTAAGCTAACTCCTTTACCTTTAATAATAAAACTTGCGCTGTTACCAGAAGCCCAATCACTTTTATTAACTAAACTCTGTACCATAGTTTTTAAGCTTGGAGATCGTTGTGAACTTTCGCTTTGATTACTAGACCAACTATTTGGGCTCCATGTTACTTTAGAAGAAAAAGTACTTCTGTTCGAAACATTATTAGTGTTTGAAAAAGCAGGAGAGTTTCCAGTATTATGCAAACTTATTTCTAATTCAGTACTGGCGCTATTACTTTCATCGGCAGTAAATTGTATATAAGCATTGGTAATTATAACATTTTTAGGTAAATTAACTCCTCTAAAACGTAAACCTACTTTTTGAAAGCCATTATTATTATGGCTATCATACACCATTTCTAAATCACTACTATCATCATAAATAGTTCCATTTTCACTTTCTTCAACATCATCACCTCCGTTAGAAATAGCAACATCTATTGTTCCATTATCTGAACCACCGCCACCTGTAGAGGTATCTTTATTTATGGTAACTACACTACCATTTGATGGATTCCAAATATCTAAATTAGAAGGTATTTGAAAAACATTATTGTTAGATACTTGTCCTACACTAGAAGCATTATCTACTTGTATTGTTCTTGTTTCTATTTTATCTTCATCAACAAAAATCCATTTAAACTGATTAAACCTACCAGAATTACGAGTCCAGTTTTTAGAATCATTATTAGAACGTAAAGGAGCACCCCAACATCCTTCTCCAACATATATAGTTCCGTTAGCATTATCTCTAACAAAACCTTCATCACTTCCAGAACTTGTTGATGGCCTAACTGGCCAAGTAGTTTTTACAGTATGAGCATCACATTCTACCACTAATTTTACTTTGTTGTCATAAAATAAACGTGCCCAATTACTATATTGACTATTACCTTCTCTTTTAGAAGATACATGTGGACGCATTGGTTTATGATATTGTGCCATTTTCCAAATAGTTTTAGAATTAGAGGCTAAATCATTTCGTAACCATGTTGTTTGATTTCCAGAGATTGAAATTTCTGTATTTAAAGTATACGTTCTTATTAAGTTATTGCCAAAAGTTATAGCGTAATAAGCACTAGTAGATGGAGCATCGAATAAATTATAAATACAATTATTACTACTTTCATGATTTCCCCTAGCTGTAATAATAGGAAACATTCTACCATCATTAGCGATAGTTAATTGCCAATCGTTAAACCAAGTTTGCCATTGGCTATTAGTATCATTATCTGTCATATCACCACCAAATAAAACTGCATGAGGTTTTAATTTTGAAACTAATAAATTAGCATTTCTTCTTGGAGTTCTATTATTTCTTGAATCTCCACCAGCTATAAATGATAATTTACTATTATCAGCAGGTGCAGTTTTAAACCAAAAGCGATTACTAGTCCCTTGGCTGTCTCTTACTACAAAATAATAAGCAGTATTTGGTTGTAAACCTGTTAATCGAACGAAGTTATTATTCATTCCTCTATAAGATACAGTTCTACTAGGAGTTTGGGAATTAGAATAACTACTGTAGTTAGTGCCAAAATCAGTAGTACCATAATAGACTCTAGGGCTGCTTCCTGAAATTTGATTCCATCCTATAACAATAGAAGTAGCAGGATTTCCTCTTAGAGTCAATCGGTATTTGTCATTAGATGCGTGAGAGTTAAACCCTATAATAAGGAGTAACAATAATGTAAGTGTTTTTTTCATGATAAGGATAGGTTGGTTAATTTTTAATGTTACGAAAGTAAAAAAGTTATAGATTTTATAGTTACATATTTTAAATGTTAATTATAAATTAAAGTACATAACTATTCGTTTAAATTATAATAACAATAGAGTTAGTAATAGTTAATATATTATATGTTTATTTTGTGGTCATGAAAAAAATAGACCTCCTTAAAATTACTGTTTTTTTAATTTTTTTAGGCCGTGCTTGGCAACATTTATTTTGGGATGCCCCATATCGTACTTTTTTTTGGGACGAAGCTTTATTAAAACCCATTGTAGAAGGTTGGTTTAATGTTTCATGGACAGAGTATGCAACAAGTTCTAACACAGATGCTTTTGTGCAATTGTTTATTCGAAGTAAAGGAATCTTATATTTATTAGCAGCTATTTGTACTTTACTAATAAGTAAATTAAATAATAAACGATTGTTTCGAATTCCTATTTTTTTAGGAGGAATTAGCTTAATTATTTTATCAATATTATTAACGAAAGAGAAATTTTATCATGTAGCACAGTTTTTTGAGCATAGTATTCAATTCGGGTTGCCTTTTGTTTTCTTGTATACACTAAAAGAAAACTATAGAGAAAGTAAAGGTGTTTTTATAATTAAAATATTAATAGCTATTACTTTTTTTTCACATGGTTTGTATGCTTTTGGAGCGTATCCTGTTCCTGGTAAGTTTGTAGATATGGTAATTAATATATTGGGTTGTTCAGAATCTATTGCAATTACACTTTTATATATCGCTGGGATTCTCGATTTTATATTAGCAGTATTAATTTTTATACCTAAGGTAGCTAAATATGCATTAATTTATGCAGTTATTTGGGGACTATTAACTGCATTGGCAAGAATAGCAGCAAATTTTTACTTAGATTTTCCGTTACAATCATTACATCAAAATTTATATGAAGTAATTTATAGATTACCGCATGGATTAGTGCCTTTAATCGTTTTATTAAGAGTTAAAATTAATTTAAAAAATAAATAAACCAATCTTATATTCTGTACTAATTTCAGATAGTAAATAGAATGACCTTAAAAACTGGTAATAGAAAATTAATCGAAAGAAATTCAATAGGTTTGTTTTTCGTAAGGTATGATACTGCTAAACGACTTATTTAGTATTGAAGGTATTTGATATTTAAGGAAAGAGTTACGTGGGAATAAGTATTCTTTTTTAAAACAAATTTAAAATTTAAAGATATTTAATGTACTATGATAAATGTGTGTAAACACACTCTAAAAAGTACTAGTTATTTTGTTTTAATCGTATTCTAAGTTAATGTTGACGTCGTTTTGTGTTCATTCGTCTATAATTCCATTTTTTTTCTTTTTATAAATTATAACTTTAAGATGTTTAAAATTAGTTTTATAGTTCTTCAACTATAAAAGTAATAATGAATAAAACAAAAATCCCTAAATTAAAGATGATGAAAACCAATACATTATTAATCGAAAAATTAAGTTTTAAAGAATTAGATCCAAAAACAATCATTGAATTAACACTAACTAATTATGTTTTTAAATGTGAAGATAATGAGTGTTTAAGTGAAAATGACCTTATACATTTAGATAGATTACAGTTTGAGAATTAAAATATAAGTAAGAAAACTGCATTATAATTTTAAAAATAATTTCTTCTTATATAAAATATTTAATAGACAAAAAAGGAGTACTAAAAATGTACTCCCATATAAAAAAGAACTCCATTCTTGAGAGGGAATTATTGTATTAAAAAACTGAAAACCTCCTTGCCTTGTAGATATTCCATTAATTAAAGGAATATCCATAATAGGCATTAAAGCATTACTAATTATAAAAGCTAATAATGCATTAGATCCGTATACTATAAAAGGATAAAAAACACACTTAAATACTGCATGTTGGGTTATTAAAAGTTGAATAACACTTAAAATTAGTAAAGAAAATCCGCTACTAAATAAAGCAAAACTACTTGTCCATATTTTTTTAATTATTGGCATAATAGAAAAATAGTTTAAAAAATATCCTACAATAAGCAATAAGACTCCAACTAACATTATATATTTTAAATTGTACCACTTAGAATTTAATATATAAAGTTGTCCAAATACAACACCAAAAATTATATTAATAGAGGCAGGTAAGGAAGCTAAAAGTCCTTCAGGATCATAAGTAACTATTCCATCAGTAGTACCATACATCCATAAATGTTGAATACCAAATATATTTTGATCAATATAAGATGGCCAACTGTGAGCAGAGCTATGTCCAGTAATACCAAAAGAAGGAATAGGAATATAGTATAAAAGAATAAAATAAAAAGCACCTATAAAGAAAGCTATTGATAAAAGGAAAGTTAACGGTAATAGTCTTTTTCTCGATTGTATAAAAAGCCAAATTAAAGAGACAATACAATAGCTAATACCAATTCGTTGTAAAACCCCAGAAATGCGTATATGTTGCCAATCAAAAGAAGGAAAACCATTTATAAATACTCCAATTAAGAAAAGTAAAATAGTACGAATTAGTATTTTCTTTATGAGTACAACATAAGGTACGTTGTGTTTAATTTTTTTATGAAAAGAAATAGCAATAGACATACCTACACAAAATAAAAAAGTAGGGAATATCATATCAGACAAAGGAAAACCTATCCATTCTGCATGATTCATCCAATGAAATCGTTTAGACCAATCACCAGGAGTAATCACTAATATCATTCCTAATATACTTATCCCTCTTAAAGTATCTAATTCTAATAATCGTTTTTTCATAAAATAAGTTGGTTGTTCGTCAATTAAATTACTCAAAAAATATTTTTTAAAGAAAAGTTTACCTCCCTATTGTTTATCTTATTTTTTCATAAATAAATACAATTGCATCAATTAAGAAGAATGTTTGTGTTTTAACAATATTGTAAAGATAATTTCAATCTTTCTTGTTAGTATAGAACATATAATTTATGAATATTATGTATAGATTAAAATGATAATACCGTTGAGGGTATTGAATTTACCACTTGTCATAATTGTATTTTATTCTTGTTGTTTTCAAATTAGTTTTGAGTTATAATTTTAAAGTATAAAACGAAATGAAAAATAAATATAAGATTACAATACTCTGTTTTAATTTATTGTTAATAGTAAGTTGTAGATTAGAAAAAACAGCAGACATAGATATTATAACAGGTGATATAACTAATTTTTGGACTGCCTATGATAAAATGCAAACTACTCAGGATTCAGTTTTGAAAATGAAGTATTTAAAAGAATTATTTTTAGATAAAGGAACCGATGGATTAAGAGGGATGATGAAAGTAAAAGGAAGTACATTAAAAGATTATTTTAGTGCAATAAATAAGTATCCTAAATTTTGGAGCTCAGTTAGAGAGAATACAAATAAGGTTGAGGAGTTTAGTTTGGAGCTAAGTGAGGGAATTGAAAAACTTCGAAAAATATATCCGAATTTAAAACCAGCTAAAATCTATTTTACAATAAGTCCATTAACATCAAATGGAACTACTTTAGATAGTTTGGTGCTTATAGGAAGTGAATTGGCTATGGCAGATGAAAATACAGTATCTTCAGAATTACCAGGAAGAGTAGGGAAGGGTAGACGTACGTTTTTTGATTCAAATCCAATACATGATTTAGTATTATTAAATGTGCATGAATACGTACATACACAACAAAATGTAGCAGTAAATAATTTATTATCTTATGTTATTAGAGAAGGTGTTGCAGAGTTTATTTCTGTAAAAGCAATGGGAATTCCTTCAGCAATACCAGCAGTTACCTATAGTAAACAAAATGAAAGAGTAAGAGAAAGATTTGAACAAGAATTGTTTTATGGAAATAATCTATATAAATGGTTATGGAGTGATACTGCAAACGAATTTGGTGTTCGTGATTTAGGGTATGGTATAGGTTATGAATTATGTGAAAAATATTATGAGCAAGCAGTAAATAAAAAGCAAGCTATAGAAAAAATGATGGCATTAGATTTTACAAATGAAACCGAAATAGAAAATTTTGTAGATGAAGCAGGGTATTTTTCAGATACACTTGAAAGTCTATATCAACGGTTTGAAAATAAAAGACCAAAAGTAATGAGAATTAAACCTTTTGAGAATAATAATCAAGAAGTGGATTCTAAAATAAATGAATTGACAATTGAATTTTCAGAACCAATGAATCA
>CALISK010000161.1 GCA_938041625.1 uncultured Tenacibaculum sp.
ATTTGGTTATTTTTTGCTCTGATAATTATGACTAAGTTTTCTAATCGTTTTAAAATTATTTAATGATGTATATTTTATTAATTAAACAATTTTTTAGATCAAAAACAGTATTGTTAGCTTTTGGAATATTACTAACATTAGGTGTTTTAAGTATAAGTACAGGAAAACAATTTCTGTCTCAAAAGCAAAAGGCAGTAACAAAAACGATAGAACAACAAGAGAAACATTTAAAAACTCAAACAGAGCTTCATAAAGATGATTTAGGATTGTTAATGTATTATTTAAAGTTTTCTTTTGTAAATCCAGTACAACCGTTAGCAGGTATTTCTATAGGGCAAAGCGATTTGAATTCACACATACAAAATGTGAGTATTTTAAATTTAGAAGGACAAAAGTATGATACAGATTTAGTAAACCCTATGCGATTACAAGTGGGGAATTTAGATGTTAGTTTTCTTATCATCTTTCTTTTTCCGTTGATTATTATTGCTTTAAATTTTAATGTATTATCAGAAGAAGTTGAAAAAGGAACTTGGAAAATGATTACTATTCAAGGAAAATCTTCTTTTCGATTTTTATTGATGAAACTATCAATAAGAATACTTTTTGTTTGTATTGTTTTAGGAGTTTTGTTTTTATTGGCTAAATTGATTTTAAGTATACCATTAAATCTCAATTTTATTCACATAATAGGTATTAGTTATTTATATATATTCTTCTGGTTTGCAATATGTTATTTTGTTGTTTTGTTAAGAAATTCTTCAAGTACAAATGCAATTGTATTGTTAGCAAGTTGGTTATTATTAGTCGTTTTTTTACCTGTAGTTGTAAATAATTACATTACAAATAAGTACTCTATTGAAGAAGCTTTTACGATGACTATAAAGCAAAGAGATGAATACCATAAAAAATGGGATACTGATAAACAAGAAACAATGCAGAAATTCTATAATCATTATCCGCAATTTGCTAAGTATACATTAAAAGAGAAAGGTTTTTCTTGGTTGTGGTATTATGCAATGCAACAAATGGGTGATGATGAATCTAAAGAAGAACGAGAAGCAATGTATAATAAGATACGAAGTAGGGAAGAGTTAAGTGAAAAAATAGCACAGTTTTTTCCTCCTTTACAAGTACAATTATCTATGAATGATATTGCGAATACAAGTTTAACACATCAAGTAAAATTTTTAGATGCTACTACAAAATTTCACGAAGATCTTCGTTTACAATTTTATCCGAAAATTTTTGAAAAGGAGCATACAAATACTATAAATTGGAAAAAATATAAGCCAGAGTTTTTCGTTTCTGAAAATAATTTTAGTTTTATAAAGAAAACATTTCTGATGATTTTAATTACTTTAATTTTAGTATTCGCTGGTGTTTTTAAAAATTTAAAATATTTTAGATAGGAAGCTACTAGTATTCTTGTTTTGTAACATTATTCTTATTAAAGAATAATAAATTACCAAAGATCAAAGTTTGATAAGAAAAACATAAAAGCCTCTGTAAAGAGGTTTTTATGTTTATATATGATTTACATTGTTAAGTACAATACTTTTATTTTTTCAGTAAAAAATTTGATATCTTTCTTGCAATTGAGTAGGTATATGCCTCTTGCGTATTACTAAGTAGAATTATTGTAATTCCTTTTTTAGGATACATCCATAAATCTGAAGCAAACAGATCGCTTCCTCCACCGTGAACTACTAACTTATTCTCTGAATTATTATTTTCAATTCCCCAACCATATCCATAATAAGGATATGTACTATTAGATTCAAAATGAGGATAGAGATATTTAGAGGTTGTTACTTCATTAAGTACTGTATTATTCCTTATTGCTTGACTCCATAATAATAAGTCGCTTGCCCTTGTTAAAATACCACCATTTCCTTTAAGGTTTAGGTACGGGCCTTGTGTACTCCAATTCTCTTCATTTGGTTTTTTAGCTTCCCTACCATCCAAAAAACCATTAGCAACTTCATTCGTATTCCAATCTGGAATTACATAACCAGTATGGTTCATTTTTGAAGGTTTAAAAATTTCTGCATTTAAAAAGGTTTCATAATCCATACCGCTAGCTTTTTCAATGATTAAACCAAGTAAGCTATATCCTATATTAGAATAATTAAATTTTTTCCCAATTGGACTTATTAATTTACTATTGAATACTTGACTAAGAAATTCTTCTTCCGTAATAGTATCATAATCACCTCCTATTCCAATTGTTAAACCAGAAGAATGTGTGAGCAACTGATGAATGGTTATATTTTTTTTATCATTAGGAACGCCGTTAAAGTACTTTGATAAGTTATCATTAATAGAAACTTTATTTTGCATTGATAATTTTAGTATTCCAGCAGCAGTAAACTGTTTAGTTATAGAACAAATATCAAAAACTGTATTTAGATCATTTAGCCCGTTTTCTTGACTGTTTTTTCTCCCATATGCCTTATTAAATATGATATCATCATTTTGAGCAACTAAAATAACTCCTGAAAATCCCCTCTTAATAAGTTTTTTATCAATGGTAATTAAATCCTCTATTTTTACCTTTCCATTACGAACTGCTTTTATTGTTCCGTGAGGTTGTATAAGAATTAATTCATTAAAAACACCATTTTCCACATTCTTAAATTCTACTTTAAATTCTTTTTCTGTTTTAAAATAAAATTTGTGTTTTCCAATTGCAATTAATTCACTTTCTGCATCTCCGGGCACAAATAAATAAAGTTTAGTATCATTCTCTTTTGTGTAAATATTTATTATAGTTCCAGTTGCTTCATACATATACTCACCAACATATTGTTTTAAAGCACTAACAGTATCTTCATTTATGGTTTTTTGTTCACTGCTATTTGTACAACTAAAGCACATTAATGAGAATGAGGTAATTAGAAATAATAAGATTGTGTTTGTTTTTTTCATGATATTTAATTTTTCACCTTTTTATTTACGAGTTGCTTTTTTACGTGTTCCATCAGGTAGTATTGCAATTAGTTCTTTAAAAACACCATTTTCTACATTCTTAAATTCTAATGTAAACCCTTCATGTTTTTTAGATGAAAATTTGTGCTCTCCAGTTGCTATAAATTCATATCCTGAATTTCCAGAAGATATAAGGTAAATATTCGTGTCATTTTCTTTTGCGTAAATTTTTATTGTATTTTCTCCTTGATATTCACCAACATATTGTTTTAACGTATTAGTGTTTATAGGTATGGCTTTTGGGTTGTATTTATAAACAATAGCATCAGGTGCAGGCTCTATTCTTAATATGTTTTCAGAAACAGCCCCATTTCCTCTCATTTCTTCATGAATCCATTGTATATACTGTGATACTCTTGTGTAATTTTCTACAACGCCATACAAACCTTCGTCTCCTCCTTTTGTGTCTTGCCATGAGCTAATTCCAGCTAAGTATATTATATCATTTTTTAGAATGAAAGCAGGGCCTCCACTATCACCAGGTCCACTAATTCCTTCATGTTCTGTAAGATATTTTGTTTTAGTATCTGGATGATCGAATGTCCACGTTAGCCATTTCCCAGTTGCAGTTTCAACTCTATTGGTAGCGCCCCTTTGTTTTCTATCGTTACCATTTATTCCAACTAACCCATTACCTTTATCTCCTTTACCCACCATATACACTAACTTATCTACTTCATCTTTGTCAACATATAATTTCGCTTGCATAGCATTAACAGGCTTTGTCTTTAAATGTAATAATGCAATATCTTTTAATGATGAATTATCTGTTTGTGAGTTATCCCAGTCCTTATACATTATAACTTTATCTACTTCAACTTCTACATCGTTTATGATCACAAAATGTTTTCGTTTATTGTTAAATTTAGCCACAATTCCTACAGCGCAATGAGCAGCTGATATAGCCCACTGATCTGCTATAATTGTACCTTCACAGTCAGGTAAATTTAAGTGACAAATATATTTTTCAAATTTCTCAGCAAGTTTAAAAAATTCGGTATCATCTTTATCATGCCTAGTTAACATTGGGTCATCTTTGCTGTTAGGGATATCGTTGAAACTCGTTAGTATTAATAGAAATAATCCACTTAAAAAATAATTTTTTATTTTCATGATGTTTAATTTTGTGAGGTAAAACTAAATTTCAAATAAAAACAAAATGTTAATTTTGAGGTTGAAGAAGTACTAAAACAAAGGGTTTTTACGAATCAGGACGTTTTTTTAAGCTTTCTGAAAGCTCCAGGAGACATTCCCAGACTGGAATTAAATGTTTTGTAGAAAGCACTTTTAGATTTGAAGCCTACTTCCATTCCAATAGCTTCTACAGAATATTTATTAAACGCAGGGTTGTGCAATATATTTTGAGCAGCTTTAACTCGATATTCATTTACAAACTGAACAACACTTTTATTGTTTTCCTGGTTTATAATTTGTGATAAATAACTTTCATTTGTTTCTAAACGAATAGCCAAATCTGATCTACTTAAAAAAGGATCTTTGAATAATTCTTCCTCTTCCATTAATACATAAAGTTGGGTAATAATTTTAGAAACGGTGGCTTTGTTTATTTTTCTTTTGGTTTTAGTACTACTTGCTTTTTTAGAAGCTAAATATTGGTGTATTTCATCTTTTTGAACTATTAATTGTAGTTTAAATACCCCGTAATACAATATCCACCAAGATAAAAGTGATGGAAGAATTTTTAAGAAATGGGCATTGTATTCCGACTCATAAATACTGATCTCTATAATGGATAAAAACCAAGAAACAATAATACATATAATGAAAAAGTTTAATCTTAATAACCAACGTTTTTTCTCTTTTGAGATTGTAGTCGATTTTTTCACTAAATACCTTCCCCAGAAAATTAAAAAGAAATTGTAACCAAATACAGTAAATAACTTTGTGTAATCTACAAAGACAGCGAAATCTGAAACGTATAAGTGAAAAATAGAATCTAAATGAAGAATAATTTCTATAATAACAGAGATGATGAATGGCGCATAAAGCCACTTACACCACTTTTCTTTTAGATACCTATGTTTAATTTGTGTTAGAAAGTAGATAAATAAAGTAGTAGCAATAAGATATTCTGACATTGAAAGACTTAAAAAATCTAAAACAATATTTTTTTTATCATACCAACTAGCTAAAAAGCTTAAACTTATTAATAAAAAGAGAGATAAAGAAAGATAGTTGTTTGCGCTACTCTTATAAAAAGACGTAGTTACCAATGCAAAGCATAAAAAATAACCTAAAACTCCACTGGTAATAATTACAAAATTTAATATAGTTTCATTCAATTTTGATTATCGATTAATATTTGTCAACGATTCTAAATGATGTATCTGGGAAAAACCTGTTGTATTCTTTCCGGTGGACTAAATTAATTAAAATGACGAGTAATTTAGTAATAATAGATTCTATTTTTTGAAAACAACAGGTTTTATTTAGGTTAGTTATTTTATTCCAAATGCTTCATTAAGACCTTGTAGAATAAAATCTTCATAAGTTTCATCATGACCTCCATTTCCAGCGATTATATTTGTGTTTTTTGATTCTAAAAACGTAATCTCTTCGCTAGTAAGACTGCCAACAGCATTGTCTGTTGCTCCATAAATGTAAGTTACGTTTGATAAACTCTCAATAGCATTAAAAAGTTCTGTATATCTATTCATTCCTAATCCAGCAGTTATTCTATTAAGATTTCTTTCAATTATATCTGAAGCTAGATTTGAGTTTATTATAGGAGTAATCCCGTTTTCAAAAAAACCATTTTTTCCTTCAGAAAGCCCTTGCCACATAATATCATTTATATCTAATCTACCTATCATAATTAGATATTTATCAGCTACATCTATTCCTTTTTTTGCAATAAGTTCTTGTGTTATAAAAGCACCAAACGAAATTCCTACAACATAAACTGTTCTACCTTGATTTTTAAAATACTGAATAACTTTATAAAGTGTTTCTATGCTTTCTGTATTAAAATTAATTGCTTGATTTAATGTGATATCACTTTTCTCTAGAATACTAGGATTCAGTGTTTGTGCTTGATGTACATTGGCAACTAAAATATCTTTAATGTTAAAAGTTTCGAAAAAATCATCAACTTCAAGTGTGCTAAGTTTTGTGTCTGGTCCACTCTGTACATTAATTAAGACTGTAGAAGCATTTTCATCTCCTTTAAAATAAATTAAATTTTTAATTTCTTCTGATATTTCATTAACAACTTTAGGTTGTTTATCTTCATTAGAACACGAAAAAGTAAAGATTAATAAAAATATAATTAAGATTAGATGGGGAGTGAAATGGAAACGATTAAGATGTTTCATTTTTTGGTGTGCTCTTTTCATAAATATTTATTTTTAAGTTCATTAAAACAAATGTATAGTGATCTGAAAAAATAAAAAGAGATTTTAGTATTGAAGAAGTGCTAAAACAGTAGAATTATACGAATCAGGACGTTTTTTTGGTATTGAAAAAACTTTAAACAAGTATATTTTCAATATAGATATGAAATAAATAAAAAATTTTACAAATGATTTAGACTTCTTTTTTTTAAAAATAGAATATTAAGAAGTAATCTTAATATAAAATTCTCGTCAAATAAAGTTTCGAACACTATAAATTTATTAAAAGTGTCGTGCAAAGTAACTTTCTGATAATAAAGATTTAAAAGAGAGATATTAAATTTATAATTTTACTTTAAAATTTACAAAACACATTGAAAAATCACACAAAATATTGGTTTTTAGAAGGCTTTAATCTTTTTAGAAAGTTAGGGATGTTAAACATGATGAAAATCTGTGAGATTCTAGAAATGGAAAACATTAATAGAGGAGAGTTAATAAAATTAAAAGAAGAAGATAAAAATAATATCTTCTTTTTAAAAAAAGGAACTATTAAGATTGTAAATAAGGAAGACAATCATGTAAAGTATATTGTTAAGAAAGGAAACATTTTTGGTGAATTAGGGCTTTATGATGAAGAGAATGAAACTTATGAATTAGCTTATGCTCTAGAGGATTGTATTGTGTGTTACATTGAAGCAGAGCAAATGAAAACATTAATGCAAAAACATAAGTCTTTAAAAAATGGAGTCCTTAAAATTTATGGTTTACGAATTAAAAAATTAGAAAGAAGATTAAAAGACTTGTTATATAAAGATAGTGGTACTCGTATAAAAGAATTTGTTTTCGATTATTTAGAAGAATTTGGAGAGCAGACTGATAAAGGAAATTTTACTGCTAAAAATTTATTATCACATGCAGAAATAGCCAATTTAACAAATACTTCTAGGCAAACGGTAAATAATATAATGAGTAAGATGAGAAAAGAAGGAGTTATTGAATACGATACTCAATTCATATCCTATAAAAGAAATTAGAATATATTTTATTTAAATAAACCATTAAAACTATAATTTATGACAAGTCAGTTAAAAAGTAAAATGAAACATCATTGTGATAACGCTCCTGCAAAATACAATGATTTAAAAGTACTTTTTTTAAATTGTACATTAAATCGAACGCCAGTATTGTCTCATACTGATGGTTTAATAAAAGTATCTCAACAAATTTTTGAGGTGAATGGAGCTACTACTAAAGTTATACGTCCGGTAGATTATGTTATACCGGCAGGTTTAGGTTTAGATATGTCTAAAACACCTGAATGGGATAAAGACGATTGGCCACAAATTCAAAAAGAAGTAGATGCGTGTGATATACTTATTTTATGTACCTCTGTTTGGTTAGGTGAAAAATCATCTGTTTGTAACAGAGTGCTAGAAAGAATGTATGGTTACACACATAAGTTTAATAAAAGTGGACAGTATAGAGATTACGGAAAAGTTGGTGCTACACTTATAACAGGGAATGAAGATGGTGTTAAGCACTGTGCAATGAATATTTTATTTTCCTTATCTCACATAGGGTATACTATACCACCACAAGCTGATGCAGGTTGGATGGGTGAAGCAGGACCAGGGCCATCGTATATGGATGAAGGCTCTGGTGGACCTGAAAATGATTTTACGAATAGAAATGCTACTTTCCTTACATGGAATACATTACATTTAGCAAGAATGTTAAAAGACCAAGGAGGAATACCTGCACATGGAAATCAACCAGATGAATGGGAAGCTGGTTGTAAAGCAGGGTTTGCGAGTCCAGAACATAAAAGGTAATATTACCTTAATTTTTAAACTTCATATTTTCTTCTTTATAGAGATATGAAATTCATCTTAGAAACCTTGTTTATTTTCAAGAAGATTTTGATCATAAAGAGGTTTCTAAAATAACAATCGATTAACCATAACTATCTAAATTTATAAGAAATGATTACAATAGATTTATACGGTGCAGATTGGTGCCCAGATTGCCAACGTGCTAAAGCTTTTTTAAAAGAAAACAATATTAATTTTAACTTTATAGATGTAGACTTAGATAAAGAGGCTACTGCTAGAGTAGAAAATATTAATAACGGAAAACGTATTATACCCACAGTAATTATAAATGATAAACCTTTAACAAATCCAGATAATAGTGTATTGGCTTCTGTGTTAGGAATAAATGAAGAAGGTAAAGTTGTTTTATATGGAGCAGATTGGTGTCCAGACTGCCAACGCGCAAAAAGTTATTTACAAAGTAATGAAATTAATTTTCAATATATAGAAGTAGATAAACACGATTGGGCTGCTAAAAAAGTAGAAAGTATTAATAAAGGTAAGCGTATTATACCTACCGTTCTTATAAATGATAAAAGTTATACCAATCCAGATAATTCAATTTTAAAAGAGGTTTTAAAAATAGGCCAAGAATCTGAGCAAAAAGTATATGATAGTATTATTGTAGGTGCTGGAGCAGCAGGATTAACAGCTTCTATTTATATTCAAAGAGATCGATTTAGTTCTTTAATATTAGAGAAAAAGAATGTAGGAGGAAATGCTTTTTTAACCGAAAAAATAGAAAACTACCCAGGCTTTACAAATATATCTGGACCAGATTTAATGCAGAAAATGGCAGAACAAGCCAAAGTATATGGAGCCGAAATACAAACGGGTGTTTCTGTAAATAAAATTTCTAAGGAAGGGAATTTATTTTATATAGAAACCAATATGGGACAGTATAAAAGTAAATCAGTAGTATTATCGGTAGGTTCTACCTATAGAAAATTAGGGATTGGTAATGAAGAAGAATTGGTAGGAGCTGGTATTCATTTTTGTGCTACTTGCGATGGTGCTTTCTATAGAGATAGAGAAGTAATTGTAATTGGTGGAGGAAATAGCGCATTAGAAGAAGGAATTTTCTTGGCGAGTTTTTGTAAAAAAGTGATCATTATAAATCGTAACGAAACTTTTTCAGCATCAGAGACCTATATAGAAAAACTTCCATCTATAAAAAATATAGAAATATTATCTAATAAAGAATCTTTAGAGTTTTTGAAAAATGAGGAAGACAATTTCAAAGGCTTAAAAATAAAGGATAAAGTGACAGGAGAAATTGAAGAGGTTATTGCAGATGGAGCTTTTATTTTTATCGGCTTAATACCAAATACCGATTTTATAAAAGGACAAGTAGCATTAAATAAACGCAATTTTATAACAACAAACGGATTAGCAGAAACTTCTGTAAAAGGAATTTTTGCAGCAGGAGATTGTAGAGAAGGAGCTATTGCACAAGTTGCAGCAGCAACCGGAGAAGGTGTATTAGCGAGTTATGGGGTTAGAGATTATTTAAAAAACTAAAAAGAATAATCAGTAATGACTAAAATATGATTTAGGTAATTTAAAAAAGATAGAATTACCTGAATTTTTATAGCACAAAACCTTTTAACAACTACTTAAATAAAAATACAATGTTCGAATCTTTTAGTATCGTATTTACAATTTCTGCGCTTTTAGGGTATATCAATTATAAATGGATAAAATTACCTACAACTATTGGACTCATGATTTTAAGTTTGTTATTGGTAATTCCTATAACATTTAGCGAAAAATTATTTCCAGAGTTTTATAATTTCTTTTGTGATATAATTATAAATGCAGATTTTAAAACACTATTACTAGATGGTATTTTAAGTTTTATGCTTTTTGCAGGAGCATTACATGTAAACATAGCTGCTTTAGCACATGAGAAAAAATCTATTTTATTATTTGCAACCTTAAGTGTTTTAATATCTACTTTTATTGTATGTAGTGGAATTTATTTTGTGGCTAGTTTAGTAGGGTTAAAACTTCCTTTTATTCATAGTTTATTATTCGGAGCATTAATATCTCCTACAGACCCTATTGCAGTAATGGCCATATTAAAGAAGGCAAATATAGCAGAGAGTTTAGGTATAAAAATAGAAGGAGAATCTTTGTTTAATGATGGTATAGGAGTGGTTGTTTTTTCTGGTATTGCTTTAATAGCAGAAGCAACAGGACTTCATAACCAAACTGAGTTAGGAAAAGAAATAGGGGTTTTGTTTTTAGAAGAAGCAGTAGGCGGAATAGTGTATGGTTTAATTATAGGTTTTATAGGCTTAAAACTGATACAATCATTAAAAGAGAATTCAAATTTAGCGGTAATAATTAGTTTAGCTGTGGTTATGGGAGGCTATGCCGGATCACAGATGTTACATACCTCTTGTCCATTAGCAATGGTTGTTGCAGGTATGTTTATAGGTAACAAAATAAATATTAATGCCAATAAAAACGAACTTCAAAAAACATTAAATGAATTTTGGAAAATATTAGATCAAGTATTTAACGGAATTTTGTTTGTTTTAATAGGCTTGGCTTTTCATTTATTGCATTTTAATAATGAATTTATAATACTAGGACTGGTTGGTGTTGTTATTGTATTATTAGCACGTTTCGTATCTGTATTATTACCTTATTCATTATTAAAGCATGAAGAAACTACACCATTAAAAACAGTGTCAATTTTAACATGGGGCGGTTTACGAGGTGGTATTTCTATTGCGTTAGCATTAAGTTTAAATGCAAATCAATCGGGCAATTTAATTTTGCACATTACATATATGGTAGTTCTTTTTTCAATTGTTGTTCAAGGATTAAGTATAGAGAAATTGGTTAAAAAATTATATAAATAGTTTATTAAAATAATAAACATGTAAAAACACACCTTTAGGGTGTGTTTTTTGTTTTTAAATAGATATTGTTATAGTATTTATGATTAGATTTATTGTTCTAAAATTAAAATACTTTAAATGAGAAGTACAATTACATCCCTATTATTACTAACAACAGTTTGTTGTTTTGCTCAAAAAAGAAAAGCTAAAAAAGGTAAATATATTTTCGAATTAAAGGAAACCTCCATAATACAGGTAGGTAGTGGAGAAAATCTATTTTTTGATTATGATGGCGACGGCGATCAAGATTTAATTATTGCGGGTTATAATGAACGACTAATGAACGGGTCTAAATCGCATACTTTTTTATATAAAAATGATGGAAAAGGAAATTTCACACAAGATAAGAGATCTACTTTTATGGGAGTTGAATATGGAAGTATAGATATTGCCGATATGGATAATGATGGTGATTTAGATTTAGTCATCACTGGACAAGATTTAAAAAGAGGAGCAAAATTTGGTGTAGAGGTATATAAAAATGAAAAAGGAATCTTTAAAAAAATTAAAACAATTCGCCCGTTAGACAGCTATTCATACCCAACATATGCAGGTTTTATAAATGCAAATAATGACAAGTATATTGATTTGCTGATAGAAAAAGATAACAGTATAGAGGTGTATTTTAATACTAAGCGAGGAGACTTCTTAATGAAAAGTAAATTAAGAGGTATTGAAAAAGCATTTTCATATGGTATTGTTCCTTTTGATATAGATAATGATGGAGATGATGATATATTAATACAAGGAGAGGATGAAAATTATGAATTTACAACAAAAGTGTATCAAAATAAGTTAGGCAGATTTACGTCAGTTCCACATACATTTAAAAACACCTATCAAGGAATTGTTGAATTGGTAGATTTAAATGATGATAAAAAGCAAGATGTTTTTATGAGTAACATTGGAAATAATTTAGAAGAGGTTACAGGAAACTCAGGAACAAAAAACTCGTTTTTTTATATGAGTCAAACTGATAATTCATTTAAAGAAATTCCATCCAATGTTCATAAATATAATTTAGGAGCTTCTTGTTTTGTAGATTTAGATAATGACAACGATCAAGATTTAATTATGATGGGTAGCAGACGAAAGGTTAAAAACTCGAATGAATCGGAAGATGCCGTTGATATTTATATAAATCATAACGGAACTTTTAAATTATA
>CALISK010000162.1 GCA_938041625.1 uncultured Tenacibaculum sp.
GGAACACCTCGAAATAGTTTTTCATTTTTAATTTCCTTGATATAAAAAGGAGATATAGATTTATTTGGTTGATTAATTAAAGCCTTTTGCAAACCCCAATTGCAAAAGGCTTTTTTTATATCCAAATATTTAAAACCAAAAAGGAGACTTTAAAAGAGGACTATTATTTAAAATTAGTTTATTTTGTATTCTTATCAGAAAAAGTATCTTAAATATAAGATCTTTTTAAAAGTATATTTTTAGTTATGAAAGAAATTCTGAACCAAATTTATGATATAGAGCAAAAATCAGAAAAGAGAAATATTGATTTTTTTGAGAGAAATATAAGGAGACTTTATCATGAAATAGAAAAACAAGGTTATATTGTAAAGAATCCTCTTGGAGAAAAATATTCATTAGAAAGGACAGATATTGAAGCTACTTTAATGACTGATTTTTATAATGAAATGAAAATAGTGAAAGTTTTAAAACCAATAGTATATCATAGTATTAACAATACTATGGTAGTAGTACAAAAGGGTGTAGTAATCGTAGAGTAAAAAAGTTATGAAAACAGTTAATTTTGGGATAGATTTAGGAACAACAAATAGTTTAATTTCTAAGTATGAAAATGGAATTTTAAATATTTTTAAAAACCCATTAGGTTTAAAACAAACATTATCTTCTGCTGTTGCTTTTAGAAAAAACAGAGTTATTATAGGTGATAAAGCTAGAGAATTATTAGAAAGAGATGCACTTAATGTATTTACGTGCTTTAAACGAAAAATGGGAACTGCAGAAGAGTTTTATGTACCTAATTTACATAAAAATATTACGCCTATAGAGCTTTCTACTTTAATTTTACAAGAGTTGAAAAATTTTGTTCATACGGGAGAAAAAATAGATGAAATTGTTATAACAATTCCTTCTTCTTTTGATACTATTCAGTCTAATGCAACAAAAATAGCGGGAGAAAAAGCAGGATTTAAAAAAGTATATCTATTACAAGAACCAGTAGCTGCTAGTTTGGCTTTTGCTAATCAAAATAAATTAAATTTAGAAGAAACTAAAAGATGGTTAATTTATGACTTTGGAGGAGGAACTTTTGATGTAGCATTATTAGAAATAAATGACAGAGAGATAAATGTTTTAGATAATGAAGGAGATAATTTTTTAGGAGGCTTTGATATAGATAATTTAATTGTAGAAAAATTAATAGTTCCTTTTTTAGAGAAAAATTTTAATGAAGAAAATTTATGGAATAAGTTTAAAGAAACAGGAAATCCATATCAAAAATTATATTTTGAGTTATTATTTAAAGCAGAAGAAGCAAAAAAAGAGTTATCAATATTTGATAATGTTGAAATTGAAATAGAATATACAGAAAAAGATTTTTATGAAACATTAGAAATATCTAAAATAGTGTTTCATCGATTAATAGATTCATTAATAGAAAGGACAATTACTTTTTCTAAACAAGTTTTATCTAATAATCAACTGAAAAAAAATGATGTTGAGAAAATTATAATGGTAGGAGGTACAACTTTAATACCTTATGTTAGAGAACAAGTTTTAAAAAAATTAGAAATAGCAGTTGATACAAGTGTCGATCCTACAGCAGCTGTCGGTATAGGAGCAGCTTATTTTGCAGGAAACAAACCTAAAGCACTTCATATTATTGAAGAGGAAAAGATTGATATAAAGAAGAAAGAAGAAGAGTTTCAAATATTTTATGAAAAAAGTTCTAATGATGATGAAGAATTAATTAATGTAAAAAACCTATTTAAAAAAGAAGGGTTTTATAGAATAATTAGATTAGATGGAGGTTTCGATACAGGTTTAGTTAAGTTTAATAAGGATGTATTTAATTATGTTGATTTGTTAAAAGGAGAAATTAATAGTTTTGAACTTAAAATATTTGACGCTCAACAAAAAGAAATATTTATAAATAGAGAAATAAAAATTTCTCAAGGTAAATACAATGTTAAAGGGCAATTATTGCCACAAGATATCTGTATAGAAATTGATGATTTAGAATATAATGAAACAAGATTAGAAGCAGTTTTCACAAAAAATAGTATACTTCCTTTAAAGAAGATGATTTATAAAACAGCTTCGAAAACAATATTAAAAAATAGTGAAGAATTTTTACAAATTAATATTGTTGAAGGAGATGATAATGGATTGCCTAGCTCTGGATTAACGATTGGATATATTGAAATTTCAGGAAAACAATTGACTGAAGATTTAATAAAAGGTACAGATATAGAAATAGAAATTATTATGTCAGAATCAAGAGACATATTGGTTAATGTTTTTCTCTCCTTAATTGAGCAAGAGTTTAAAAATAAATTTACTCCAACTAAAAAATATATTAGTAGAAGTAAAATAGAAAAGGATCTTTTTATTGCGATTGAAAATTTAGATAAAGAATTGAATGAACACGATGACAATTATGAGCTTTTATCTAAATTTAAATATATAAGAGATAATCTAATAGAACTTCAAATAGAATTAACATTATTATCTGATAATGATTCTACAGATAAGAAATTTAGTATTGATAATCAAAAAAGGGAATTAATTCAGCGATATGATTCTTTAACGAGACATGTTATTTTAGATTCAGAAATAAATAAATATAAATTATTAGTAAAAGAAATTGAATTACAAACAGAGGGAGAAAAGTTAGTTCATTACCGAGAAAAACTGAATAGAATAGTTAAAGATGAAAAAAGGTATTTAAATTCAGGTAATAAATATGTTTTAAAATCTAAAATAAAAGAATTAGAGTCTTTAGAGAATATGATTTTTAATGCAAAGGAAGAAAACTACGTGTTTGTTTTTTTACACTATAAATATAATTCAGAAGGTTTTCTAGATACTATTAAAGCAGAAAAATTAATTGAAGAAGGAGATAAATCTATAGAAAATAAAGATTATAAAACTTTAAAATATGTAGTATATAGTTTACATAGTTTATTGCCAAGTAAAGAAAAAGATAAGAAACAAATGAAAAATAAAGATAAAACAGGTTTACAATAATTCTTTTTAATTAAAGTTCAGTTTAGATAATTCAACAATACTTTTATTAACATTTATAACTGGAGTGTTATTGGAAACATTTTTAATGAGTAAAGGTTTAGAAAAAAGTATTCGATCTTTATTATCCATTTTTAATTTCATTATTTTTTGAGAAAGATAAAAAGATTTTCCTCTGTAAAAATATAATGAATCTCCTACGTCATATAAATAAATAGTAGTTTCATTGTTAGCTTTTATATAAGTAGCGAAATCTCTATAATTAATTAAATTTCTATTAAGAATAATTAAATGTTTTTCTGTATTGTTTTTAACGGTAACAGGATAGCCATTTATATTGGCATGCATACGATCTCTAAAATAGTTTGGGTAAGGATTTTCTCCATTTAGAATTGAATTAGAAACTTTTTTGGTTCCTGAAGAAGGTTTTTGATTTAATTTTTAAAAAAAAAGGTTTTTATTCTTATTCCAGTTTAAATTATACGTTATTTTTTCACCGATATTATCATCAGTATCTTTTTTTGTATAATTATTAATAGAATTGGTTTTTAACGAAGATATTTTTTTTTGAATATTATTTTTAATAATATCGACTTTTATGTTATTAAAAATAATAGTATCATTTTTAATAAAAACACTTTTTTTAATACTATCAATTTTAGTGTTTAAAATATATTTTTTTAATAATAATTCTCGATCTTTAGAAGTAATTTTATTAAAGAATCGTTCAGGGTTCTGAACTCCATCAAATTCAGAAAAATCATTTCCTATATAAAAAATAAATTCACAACTGCTATCATATTTAATTTTTAGGGAATCTTTTTTTTGTACAAAGAGAGCAGTTTTAAAATTATCAATTGGGTATTTTAAAAAAAGAATTAAAGATTTATTACTACTGTTATTAATAAGTATGGAATCTTTATAAATAATATTTCTAGAGTCTTTTATCTTTAAGTGAGTAAGAGCATTAAAATTCAGAAAAGGTTCTTTTCCAGAAGTCAAAGTGATTGTTTTTTTATCGTAATTTGGATCTTTATATTCTTCTGCAATATCATATAAATGTTCAATAAATTTAGCTTGTTTCTCTTCTACATATTTTTTAAGAATTGATCGTTGATTTTTAAGAATTTCTTTATTATGATCAAAATTATAATTAGAGGTAGTATTATTACTTCTAGCTATCTTAGCAATACCAAAAACTATTGCTAAGATAAAAGCAATTGCTTTTATGACTATGAAACCAGAACTATCTTCCTCTGGGTCGTTTAAATTATTCTCTTTATAACCTAAATAAGACAATTTTTTAATTTGTTCATCAACATATTCATCTTCCGTTTCTATACTAGAAAATAAACGATATGCATTTTTGATTTTGTTATACTCATGATTATTTACCTGCGTTTTGTTATGATAATCGACTAAAGCATTTACATAATCTATTTTGGCGTCTTTTATAATACTAATAGGTATTAAATTTAAAAGTAGAATATGTGTCTTATAAGTAACCTGAGGGCATTTTTTATAAAGTTGTTTGGCTTTAGTAACTCGAATAATTTCTGTTAAAATTGAAGTTTGCTGATTAAGATAGTTATAACATTCTAATAAAATTTCATCAGTAAAAAGGTCTTTGTTTTTTAAAGCTTCAATAATAGTATCATATTTCTTATTCTGATAATCTTTTTTTAATAACGGAACAAAATATGCTTTTAAATAAGGAGTTAAAAAAGAAGAAAAAGTTGAAAGGTTTTTAGAAGACTCGTTTTCAAAAAAAAAAGTTCTAGGACCATCATCTTTACCAGAACTTAAAAACTCTTTAAAAGCAGAATGTTTTTCAATAAAAATGATCACTTTTCTTTTTTCAATATCTTTAAGTTGATCTATTAAAAGATACAATTCTTCAATATTGTGAAAATCTTCTAGTTGCTGAAGTTTTAAAATTTTTAAACGTTTCTCTAATCGAATTATATTTTTCTCGTTGATATTCTCTAATTCTTCAAGAGAAATGTCTAATAAATCAACAGGAGAAATATACATGTGTATTAATATTGTTTAATTGTAAAAATATAGTAAATAAATTAACTCATTTAATCTTCTTAAAACTAATAAAAAGAAATTTAATTTTTCTTTTTAAAGAATGTTATTAATTTTTTTATTTCTTCTTTAGGATTAAGAATAAATAACATAATTTTAATAGGACTTATTAATAAAACTCTTAAAGGAGTTACTATTAAAACTTCAACAATTAAAGCTAAAATATGTTTAGGATTTTTTTTTATAGTTAAAAGAGGATTGTCCAAATAAGACAATTGATCAATTTGATTTTTTAAATCATTATCTTCTATAGAAATTCTAGAAAATAAGGTATACGCTTTTTTAATTTTTCGGTATTCAGAACCAATTATACTAATCTTATTTAAATGAGTAACTAATACTTTTACATATTCTAATTTTGAATCTTTTATAATACCATAAGGAATTGAGTTTAAAAGATCAATATGAGTTTCATAAGTAATTTGAGGACATTTTTTATACAATTCTTTAGAACCAGCAGTTTGTATTGTCTCTATAAGAATTTGAGTTTGCTGCTCTATATATTCATAACATTTTAATAAAAGATCATTAGTGAAAATGTCTTTACTTTTAAAAGCTTGAATAATTGTTTCATATTTTTTATTTTGATAATCCTTTTTTAGCAATGGAATAAAATAATTTTCTAAATAAGGTTCTAAAGAAGAAGTGTAATCATTAATAACTTCCTCTGAAAAAAGAAATGTTTTAGGCTCATCATATATACCAGAGCTTAGAAACTTTTTAAAAGAAGGGTGTTTTTCAATAAATATAAATACATTTCTTTTCTCTTTGTTTTTTAATTGATTTATTAAAATATGTGATTGGTCAAAATTATAAAAGTTTTCTTCATTCTGAAGTTTTAAAATCTTCAATCGTTTTTCTAATCTAATAATACTTTTCTCATTAATGTTTTCTAGTTCTATAAGAGAAATATCTAATAAATCAATAGGAGAAATGTACATATTTATTAAGCAATTTATTTTTTAAAATCAAAAATAAAGAAATTAAAGTTTTATGATCTCTTAAAATCAATCTTTATATTTTTGCAATATGGAAGTAGATTATATTATAGTAGGACTTGGTTTAGCAGGACTAGCTTTTACAGAAGAACTAATTAAGAATAATAAAACATTTTTGGTTTTTGAGGATAGCTCTCAAAATTCATCTAGTGTTGCTAGTGGAACTTATAATCCTGTTATTTTAAAAAGATTTACAGCAGCATGGAATGGTCATGAACAGTTGCAATTAGCACTTCCTTTTTATGAAAAAATATTCAAAAAAATAGACAAAAATTTAGATACGAAATTTACAGCTAGAAAGGTGTTTAATTCTGTTGGTGATGAAAATAATTGGTTTACCGCTATAGATAGACCAACATTATCTAACTACATGCAACCAAGAATTTTAAAAGAAAAAATAAGCGGAATTATAGGGGAGTTCGGTTTTGGTGAATTAAAGGGTATAGGTAGAATAGATACTAAAGAGTTAATAAAAAGATATCGATCTTATTTATCTTTAGATAATA
This sequence comes from uncultured Tenacibaculum sp., assembly GCA_938041625.1. Lineage (GTDB taxonomy): Bacteria > Bacteroidota > Bacteroidia > Flavobacteriales > Flavobacteriaceae > Polaribacter. The sequence goes on from CALISK010000162.1 coordinate 6,617, forward strand.
AGTTAAAAGAAGAGCAATTTGAATATAATGAGATTGATTTTTTAGAAGATGGTGTAAATTATAAAGGGGTTTTAGCACGTAAAATAGTTTTTTGTGAAGGCTATGGATTAAAACAAAACCCTTTCTTTAATCAATTACCATTAAATGGAACAAAAGGAGAAACAATGACAATTCATGCTCCAGAATTAAAAATTGATTTCTTATTAAAATCGTCCATATTTGTAATACCTATAGGAAACGATACTTATAAAGTAGGAGCTACATTTAATAGAAAAGATAAAACGTCAAAAACAACCAAAGAAGGAAGGCAAGAATTAATAGAGAAATTAGAGAAAACAATTACAGTTCCTTATACAATTACAGAGCAAAATGCTGGTGTTAGACCTACAGTAAAAGATCGTAGACCTTTAGTTGGTATTCATGCAACACATTCACAATTAAATATTTTGAACGGGTTAGGAACTCGTGGAATAATGATTGCTCCTACAATAGCTCTAAATTTGTTTAATCATTTAGAAAAAGGAGAAGAATTAGATAAAGAAATTGATATTAAACGATTTCTTTAACCTTAGTTAGTAGATAGTATTATTACTCGATATTTTGTATTTATAGAATAAAAACTGTTAATTTCTTATTAAAGACTAATAGTAAATAAAATTATTAGCCTTTAATAAAGATTATTTAACAGTTTTTTTTCTTTTGGTAACTTACAAATATGTTTATCCATATAATTCTAGATAAACGTAAAGTAAGAGGGGTTAATAAAACAGAAACTACAATTATAGAAATAAAACTTTGAAGAATTGTTAAGCCTATAAGTAGTTTGCAAATAATAAAAACAGATACAAATAATGCAACAGCTAACCCGTAATTCACATACATAGCACCAAAAAAGAAAGAAGGTTCCATCATATATTTTAAATTACAATGAGAACAATTATCATGCAACTTCGTTATTTTGTTTGGGTTTAAAGAAATTTTATGTTTAAAAAAATCACCTTCGTGACACCTTGGACATTTGTTTTTTAAAATACTGAAGAGTTTTGTTCCTTTGTTTAACATAGATTATATGATTTTAGATACCTCTCTATAGGTTCAGTTTTGTAAGTTTGTACAAATTTCAGAAAAATAAGTTTATTACGTTTAAAAAAACGATAAAATATACTTATTTAACATTATCAATTTAAAATTACTCATGTTAAACGTACATAATTTAACCGTTTCTTTTATGGGAACAGATTTGTTCTCAGGTATAACATTTAAACTTAATAAAGGAGATAGAATTGGATTAATAGGAAAAAATGGAGCAGGAAAGTCTACACTATTAAAGGTATTATCTAAAGATATAGAAAGTAGTGGTGGTACCATGGCGTTTGATAAAGATGTTAGAATAGGTTTTCTTAGGCAGGATATCGATTTTGTAGAAGGAAGAACTATTTTAGAGGAAGCATATCAAGCTTTTGAAGAAATAAAAGAAATAGAAGGGAAGTTAGAAGAAATAAACACCCAATTAGCTACAAGAACAGACTATGAAAGTGAAGCTTATAATCAATTAATTATTGATTTAAATGAGTTTACTGAACGTTACGAACTTTTAGGAGGATACAATTATCAAGGAAATACAGAAAAAATATTACAAGGATTAGGTTTTCAGCGTGAAGATTTTGATAAGCTAACAGATACTTTTTCTGGAGGATGGCGTATGCGTATTGAATTAGCAAAATTATTATTACAAGACAATGATATTTTGTTATTAGATGAACCTACCAATCACTTAGATATAGAATCTATAGTTTGGTTAGAAAATTTTTTAAAGGGTTATTCAGGAGCAATTGTATTAGTATCTCACGATAAAATGTTTTTAGATAATGTAACAAATAGAACTATTGAAATTTCTTTAGGTCAAATTTACGATTATAAAAAACCTTATTCTCAGTTTTTACTATTGCGCGCAGAAATTAAAGAAAAACAATTACAAGCACAGAAAAACCAGGAAAAAGAAATAAAACAAAAGCAACACTTAATAGATAAATTCAAAGCAAAAGCAAGTAAAGCTTCAATGGCACAATCGCTAATGAAGCAATTAGACAAAGTACAGCGTATTGAAGTAGATGGAGATGATAATGCAACGATGAATGTTCGTTTTGCAATATCTAAAGAGCCAGGTAAAATTATTGTTGAAGCTGAAAAATTGACTAAAAACTATGGTGATAAACAAGTATTACATAATGTAGATTTGTTAATAGAACGTAATAGTAAAATAGCTTTTGTTGGTCAGAATGGACAAGGAAAATCTACACTAGCAAAAATGATGGTTGGTGAAATTCCTTTTGAAGGACATTTAAAGTTAGGACATAATGTAGAAGTAGGTTATTTTGCTCAAAATCAATCGGAACATCTTCCACCAGAAAAGACAGTATTAGAAATCATGGAAGATGCTGCTACAGATAGTAATCGTATGCGAGTTAGAGATATGCTAGGATCCTTTTTATTTGGAGGTGATGCTGCAGATAAAAAAGCAAAAGTACTGTCAGGAGGAGAACGAAATAGATTGGCTTTATGTAAATTATTATTATCACCATTTAATGTGTTAATAATGGATGAGCCTACCAATCACTTAGATATAGCATCTAAAAATGTATTAAAACAAGCATTACAGAATTTTAATGGAACATTAATAATTGTTTCTCATGATCGTGATTTTTTACAAGGACTTACTAAAACGGTATACGGATTTAAAGATAGAGAAATTACAGAATACTTAGGCGATATTGATTATTTCTTAGAACAGCATAAAATTGAAAACTTACGAGAGGCTGAAAAAAGAACAGTTGTTAAAGAGGTAAAAACAACGAATAAAAAAGAAGATTATAAATTATCTAGAGAGGAAGAGAAAGAATTAAAGAAATTAAAAAATAAATCTTCAAAAATTGAAAGGAATATTTCAGATTTAGAGGAAGAAATAACAAAAATTGATTTAGAATTAGCTCAGAATTACGATGAAGTTTCATCTCAACCTAATTTCTTTGAGAAGTATAAAGCGAAAAAAGCTCAATTAGAAGCATTAATGTTTGAGTGGGAAGAAGTTGAGGAGAAAATAAGTGAATTTAATTAATTTGAAAATGAGAAAAAGTTTATTAGTAGTAATTATTAGTGTTTTTTTATTTGCCTGTAGTGATTCTGAAAATGTAGAAGGTTCAGTAAAAATAGATATTGTAACTGGAATTAATTTAGTTGATACTTCAGGTTTGCCAATCGGAGTATATGGAAATCCAAATACTTTATTAAAAGAGCAAACAGCATCAAAAACGATAAATAAAAAAGACCCTATATCAATAGATGATATTAATAGTAATACAGTTATTATATATCCTACAAATGTTAATACTATTTTTAATGTTGTAAGTACTATGAATATTAAAAATATATGGCTAATTAAGGCGTCACCTGTACATAATTTTCAAAATGTTTTTTTTAATAAATTACTATCTACCGAAACTTATGATAGTAAAGAAATAAAATCAAGAGCATTTAAAGAATTTAATGTTCAAGGAAATGGTAATTTACAAGTTAACGTTTCTGATTTCTCTAAAGGATATTATAGAGTTTTTGTAGAATTAGAAGGAGGAAATATTTTTTGGGAAAATATTAGTGTAGGATACATTTCAGAAAGTGAAATAGATTTTTGGTCTAGAAATTAAGAGTTTGTTTATGTTTCATGATACTATTAAAACCTATAATCAACAAATTGTTCTTCCTTTTTTAGAAGAAAAAAACATAGAGCTGTGGGTTAAAAGAGAAGATTTAATTCATGAATTTGTGTCTGGCAACAAGTTTAGAAAACTAAGATATAACATTATAGAGGCACAAGAAGAAGGAAAGAAAACGCTATTAACTTTTGGAGGTGCCTATTCGAATCATATTGTAGCTACAGCTGTAGCAGGAAAATTGTCTGGTTTTAATACTATTGGTGTCATAAGAGGTGAAGAGTTAGGTAATAATTTAGAAAAAACATTAGCAAACAATAAAACACTCAATCATTCGTATAAAAATGGAATGAATTTTGAATTTGTTTCGAGAGAAAATTATTCAGTAAAGCACGAACCGGAGTTCATTGATTTATTAAAAAAGAAGTATGGTGATTTTTATTTGATACCTGAAGGGGGTACCAATGAGTTAGCAATAAAAGGCTGTGAAGAAATACTGTTAACTGAAGATGAAAAATTCGACTATATTTGTGTTGCTGTAGGTACTGGAGGAACAATTTCAGGTATTTTAAAGGCAACTGAAGATCATCAGAAAGTATTAGGGTTTTCAGCTTTAAAAGGAAATTTTTTAAAGAATGATATTGAACAGTTAGTACCATCTTATGAAAATTGGGAGTTGATAACAGATTATCATTTTGGAGGATATGCAAAATACAATTCTGAATTGATCGATTTTTTAAATCAGTTTAAGAGAGAAACGAATATTTTATTAGATCCAATTTATACAGGAAAAATGATGTTTGGAGTATTAGAATTGATAAAAAAGAACAAAATAAAAGAAGGAAGTAAAGTTTTAGCAATTCATACAGGAGGAATACAAGGTATAGATGGAATAAATAAAAAATTACAAAAAAAAGGTTTAGATTTAATTAAAGTATAAATGAAACTTAGAATATTTTTTTTACTGTTAATAGTATTAATATTGGCAAGTTGTGGCTCTAAAAGACAAATAGTAACTAGAACACCACCTAAGCCAATTATAGTAGATGAACCTGAAGAAGTAATAGTAGCTATTCCAAAGGTAGAACCTAAGAAAAAGAAGAAATACACTAAAAAATCGTATACTGAAACTACAACCGATTATATTGAGAAGTTTGCTCCTATTGCAGTAAGAGAAATGCATAAATATAAAATACCTGCAAGTATAACTTTAGCACAAGGTATTTTAGAATCTGGTAGTGGTAGAAGTAATTTATCAGTTCGTTCTAATAATCATTTTGGAATTAAATGCCATAGAGGATGGAAAGGAAAAAGAGTAACACATGATGATGATAAAAAAGGAGAATGTTTTAGAAAGTATAAATATCCTGAAAAATCATATGAAGATCATTCCGTTTTTTTAACAACAAGAAAAAGATATGCAAAGTTATTTAGACTTAGAGCTACAGATTACAAAGGATGGGCGTATGGATTAAAAAGAGCAGGTTATGCAACAGATAGGAAGTACCCTAATAAGTTAATTGCATTGATAAAGAAATTTGATTTAGATAAATATGATAGAGGTAATAAAAATGAAAACATAAGAAAAACAAGAGAAGAAACACCAGTTGTTACTAATTATCCTAAGAAAAAAAAGGATACTACTAGAAATTCTTCTATATCAAATGTTGATGATACAAATACTCGTTTTTACTACAAAGTAATTAAAGGAGATACACTGTATTCTATATCAAGAAAATTTAAAGTGCCATTAAAACAATTAAAACAGCTTAATGGAATAATAAGTAATAATATAAGTATTGGCCAAGAGTTAATATTAAAATAAAAAAAGAGTAGGTATTCCTACTCTTTTTTATAATCTACTTTCCCCTCTTCAATTATACGATTTCAAGTTTGTTACATAGCTTTTGAAATCTTTAGATCTTTATTCAAATTCGGATACTCAAAACTAAGCCTAACTTTTTTTAAAAAAAAGTATAGATGAGTAAACAGTCTCTTTTAATTAGTGAAAAGGGTTTAAAAATGAGTAAACCTTTATTTTTAATGTTTTTTTTAGCTCAAATAGCTAAAGGGGCATTTTTTTTATTGGTTTTTTGGTGATAAGTTTACATATAATTTAAAGAGAATATATAAAAAGTGTATCTAAAAAATTACATATTAGCGTTTTTACTTTTAGCAGTATTACCAAACGTAAATGCACAACAGTCGATGTTTGGTAATGATGGATTGTTTACAGTAGAGGTTAGAATTGTTGATAAAAATAATAATGAACCTATAAAGAATGTAGAAATTAGTGTCAACTCTTATACAACAACTAATTCTGATATATATGGAGTTTACAAAGTGAAAGCTAGAGTAAATGACGAATTAACAGCAAGACATCCCGATTTTGAAACAGTTAGGTATACTATCAAATCAAATGAGGATATAAAAATAATAGTAGAAGGATTACCAAGTGAAAAAAGAAGAAGTTTGTTTTCGTTTAAAACGAAAAAGAAAGACATTTATATACAATTAGTAGATTCTGCGAACTTTTATAAAAAAAAGGATATTGATAAAAGTTTATGTTTTATAGAAGAAGCGTTAGAAGAAAATCAAACTCAAAAAAGAAATGCGAATACATATAAAATTTTAGCGGATATTTATTTCTATTGGAAACAATATGATATTGCAATAAGTAATTATCAAATTTCACTTCAAATTTATGAAAAAAATGAAACTCTTTTACAACTAGCAAAGACACAATTCCTTGCTAAAAAGTATAAAGAAAGTGAAGAAACATATAAAAAGCTAAAAGAAAAAAACTTGAGTAATTATGATAAGACTCAAGTGTTACAAGGGTTGGGAGATGTGTTGCTTGTTAAAAAAGAATTTGAAGAAGCTAAAAAAAATTATGAAGAGGGACTGGAAATTGCTGAAAATAAATCGATAAATGAATTGATTCCTGATTTAAATTCAAAAATAGCGAATGTATATGCTAAACAAGGAAATTTAAGAAAAGCCAATTCAGCTTACAGTAATACATTAAAGATTGCTTCTGAAGACTCTGAAAGATCTTCTTTAGAAGTAAAACAAGAAGTAGCAGATTTTTTAAATGAAACAATGCAATATGATGATGAAATTAAATTAAGGAAAGAGATTCTAAAAAAAGTTGACAGAAATAAAATTGTAAGAAGAAGGAAACAGAAAAAAAATAAAACATTAAAAAAAGAGGAAAAAGGAGAGGATAAAGTAACGAAGAAAGATTCACTTACCTCACAAAAATTAAATTATAAAATAGGAAATGCTTAC
>CALISK010000163.1 GCA_938041625.1 uncultured Tenacibaculum sp.
TGGTGAAGCTAAATAACGAACTACAGAATAACGTACATCTTCAGGACTCCATTCAGGGTCTTCCTCTTTTGTTGGTGGATCTTTCGCTATAATTGCATTTTTAAATCCTGCTGCTTCAAAAGCAACTTGCCAATCTTCTATTCCCTGTTTTAAATATTTACGCCACTTTTTAGGGGTTGCTCTATCGATGTAGTAAACAATCGGCTTTTTAGGCTCTACTAATTCACCTCTATTAAATTTAGCCACATCTTCTTCTTTCACCTCTAAACGCCACCTGTCTAAATACGTAACTCTTTTACTTTTTTGAGCATCTAACCCATAATCTGTTTGAGCTCTTGCAAACCAACCTACTCTTTGATCAAAATAACGACGCTTCATTGGTGTTTCTGGTAATAAAATCATAGAATTACTTAATTCTAATGAAATAGATCCTACACTACCATTTGATGGTGGTTGATTAGAAAAATAAGTTTTCACATGCCTTACTTCAATATTCTTAGGATAACTACTCATACGTTCTATATAAGAACGTGTTTTATCCATTCTTGTAATTTTAAAACGTTTTCTTCTAAACTGAGGAAAACCAATAGCTTTAACATCTGTGTTAAAAAGAGGCGTAGCATCAATTACTGTTGCTGTAGAGTCTTTACTAAAAGCTTTTATTGGAAAAGAATATAATATTGGCTCAAAATTAGAGTTTACAACCGCTTCATGCACTGGTAAAATACTATCTGCTACCACAGAATGAGATACTACTCTTACTAATATTTTTTTATGCTTTTTTTCCCATCTTAATACTTGGGTGTTTTGCTTACCTCCACCAAAACCAATTCCATTCGCTGTTTTAGCAATACGAGTAACCATTAACATTTGTTTTCCTAATAAAGAATCTGGAATTTCAAATAAATAGTTTTGATCTTTTGTATGTAGTTTAAATAAACCTTCATCGGTCTTGTGTTTTTTAGTTACCACTTTCTCGTATGGTAATATAGCTCCTTTTTTAGGTTTCCCTTTTGTTTTAGGAGAAGCTCCTTCCTTCTTTTTTTTATGATGCGTCTTGTTTTTTCTTCTTCGTTGCGCCTCTACATTAGAGGTAAAACTAAAAAAGAACATTCCTACAAGCAGGAAAGAAAATATTTTTTTTGTCATTATAAGTTTGTTTGAAAATAATTGCTCGAAATTAGAAAAACTGCACGCATAAAAATCTTAATTAAATGTTAAAGACTTAACACTTTCTCTTAATTAAAACAAGAAAAAGAGAAAATCAATAATTTTAAACATCTAGAAGTATCATTAGATTAATATTTTTTAATAATCATTGTCACCTTTAAAAGTACTTTTTTATTATTTATTAGGTAAAATGTCCAATCATTAAACCAATATCATAGTTACTAGTTTAAGTTTTAATGTATTTTTCAATACTTTTGATTTTTCTAAGTAAATACTTTTTTAATATGAAAAATTGGACAATTTTATTTCTATCAATTTTAATGGTTTCTTGCAGTACACCTCCTAAAGAAAAAGTATTTCCTGAATTAAAAGAAGGAAGGTATAATGTAGGTTTTTTAATTATGGATGGTACTTTTAATACAGAGTTAACTGCTCCTTTTGATATTTTTCAGCATACTATTTTTAGAGATAGCATAAAAGCAATGAATGTATTTACTGTAGCCAATACAGATGAACCAATAACGACCTTTGAAGGAATGAAGATTATTCCTGATTTTAATTACTTAAAAGATTCTTTACCAAAAATAGATATCTTAGTAGTACCTAGTGCTGAACATCATTTAGATACTGACTTAAAAGATGAAAAAATGATTTCTTTTGTTCAGAAGGTTGATAAGGAAGCTCAATTTATAACGTCACATTGTGATGGAGCTTTTGTGTTAGCAAAAGCAGGTGTTTTAAATGGAAAGGTTTCTACTACTTTTCCTTCTGATATAGATAAAATGAGGACAATGTTTCCTAATTTAGATATTAAAAAAGAGGTTCTTTTTGTTCATGATGGAAAATATATTACCTCAGCTGGTGGTGCAAAGTCTTTTGAAGCCGCTTTGTATTTATGTGAATTTTTATACGGAAAAGAAATTGCACAATCCTTAGCTGGTGGTTTAGTGATTGATTGGGATGTAACTACAGTACCTCATTTAATTGTGAAATAAACTGTTACAGCTCATAATCAAATTTTATTTTACATCCATTTTAAAATTCTTTAGAATATAATAGATAAATAACTTCATTTGAATAAGTTGTTTTTTTTAATGGAAAAATAACCTTTGTATAATATTTTTAGAGGCTAAATATTATTCTTTTTCAAAATACAATTAATATTTATGCCTTACCTTTGTGCCGTATGAGAATAAGACGACTTTCTGATTGGTTACCAACGACTAACAAAGAAGTAAAATTAAGAGGCTGGGAAGAACTAGATGTAATTTTATTTAGTGGAGATGCCTATGTAGATCACCCATCTTTTGGCCCTGCTGTAATTGGTCGTATTTTAGAAAGTTATGGTTTGCGCGTAGCAATTGTTCCGCAACCTAGTGTAAATGATAATTTACAAGATTTTGAAAAACTAGGTACGCCTAGATTGTTTTTTGCGATTACTGGGGGATGTATGGACCCAATGGTAAGTAATTATACTGCGAGTAAAAAACGTAGAGACAAAGATGCATATACACCAAATGGTGATAAAGGGTTTCGACCTGACTATGCTACTTCTGTTTATTCTAAAATATTAAAAGACAAGTTTCCTGATGTTCCTGTTTTAATTGGTGGTATTGAAGCTTCTCTTAGAAGAGTAACCCATTATGATTATTGGTCTGATAAGTTACTCCCTTCTATTTTAGAAACTTCTAAAGCAGATATGTTGGTATACGGAATGGGAGAACAACCACTTCGTGAAATTGTTGAATTATTACAAAAAGGAGTTCCTTTTTCTAACTTACGTACTATAAAACAAACCGCTTTTTTAGTAAAAGATGAAGAAAAAACTCCGAAGAATAAAAACTGGGAAGATGTAGAAATTGCTTCTCATGAAAGATGTTTAGCTGACAAAAAGACGTTTGCTTCTAATTTTAAAGTGATAGAACAAGAGTCGAATAAATTAATGGCTCGAAG
>CALISK010000164.1 GCA_938041625.1 uncultured Tenacibaculum sp.
AAACTATTTTTTCTAATTCTGTTAATTCATATAGTTGCAGCTATTATTTGTTTCAACTTACCAACAAAAACTTTTAATGGTTAACATTAAAAAGAAAATATTTTTACTGAATAGAATTTCGAATTGCAAGTATATTACATTAATAATACCTGAAATTCTTCATGTTATTTTTTACTTTAAATCCTAGCATAATTTGAATTTCAACTAATAGTCTTTTTTATTCATAAATGAATTTATAAAGATGATTTTTCAAGCAAACTATTCTTATTTTTGTTCTTATGGATTTTCAATTAGTCGCAAACTTTCAACCTACCGGAGACCAACCACAAGCTATTAATCAACTAGTAAATGGTATTAATGAAGCTGATAAATACCAAACTCTACTAGGAGTAACTGGCTCTGGTAAAACATTTACGGTAGCAAATGTAATAAACACAGTACAAAGACCTACACTTATTTTAGCGCATAATAAAACATTGGCGGCTCAATTGTATTCTGAATTTAAACAGTTTTTCCCTAATAATGCTGTTGAATATTTTGTTTCTTATTATGACTATTATCAACCAGAAGCATACATACCAGTAACGGGTACTTATATTGAAAAAGATTTATCTATTAATGATGAAATAGAACGGCTTCGAATTAGCACTTCTTCTTCCCTACTATCTGGTAGAAGAGATGTAATTGTTGTAGCTTCAGTTTCTTGTTTATATGGTATTGGAAACCCTAATGAATTTAAAAAGAATGTCATTAAAATTGAAACTGGACAACAAATTGCACGAACTAAATTCTTACATCAATTAGTTACCAGTTTATACGCTCGTTCTGAAGTAGAAATAAAAAGTGGAACATTTAGAGTAAAAGGAGATGTAATAACCATTTATCCTTCTTATGGAGAAAACGGATATAGAGTCCATTTTTTTGGAGATGAAATTGAAGAAATTGAGGCTTTTGATGTAGAAAGTAATCAAATTGTGGAGGAATTTGATCAATTAAACATCTATCCTGCTAACTTATTTGTCACTTCTCCAGACATTCTTCAAAATGCCATTCACCAAATTCAAGAAGATTTGGTAAAACAATTCGACTATTTTAAAGAAATAGGAAAACATTTAGAAGCTAAACGATTAAAAGAACGAACAGAATTCGATTTAGAAATGATTCGTGAATTAGGGTATTGCTCAGGTATCGAGAATTACTCTCGTTATTTAGATGGCCGTGAATCTGGAACAAGACCTTTCTGTTTATTAGATTATTTTCCTGACGATTATTTAATGGTTATCGATGAAAGTCATGTTACTGTGCCACAAGTACATGCCATGTATGGAGGAGATCGTAGTAGGAAAGTAAATTTAGTAGAATACGGGTTTCGATTACCTGCTGCAATGGATAATAGACCGTTAAAATTTGAAGAATTTGAAGTACTACAAAACCAAGTTCTCTATGTTACTGCAACTCCTGCTGATTATGAATTACAAAAAACAGAAGGTGTTTTTGTTGAACAAGTAATACGACCTACTGGTTTGTTAGATCCGGAAATTGAAGTACGACCAAGTTTAAATCAAATTGATGATTTAATTGAAGAAATTCAACTTCGTATAGAAAAAGACGAACGTACCTTAGTTACTACGCTTACTAAAAGAATGGCCGAGGAATTGGCTAAATATTTAACTCGAATTCAAATACGCTGTCGCTACATTCATTCAGATGTTGATACTTTAGAACGTGTAGAAATTATGCAAGACCTTAGAAAAGGATTGTTTGACGTTTTAATTGGAGTTAATTTATTAAGAGAAGGGTTAGATTTACCTGAGGTTTCTTTAGTAGCAATTTTAGATGCTGATAAAGAAGGTTTTCTTAGATCTCATAGATCATTAACACAAACAATAGGTAGAGCTGCGCGTAATGTAAATGGTAAAGCTATTATGTATGGTGATAAAGTTACCAATAGCATGCAACGTACTATTGACGAGACAAATAGACGTAGAGAAAAACAAGTTAATTACAACACCGCTAACGGAATAACTCCCACTCAAATTAATAAGAAAATAGACGATACTTTATCTAAAAAAACAACGACTACGTATCAATATGATAATGCCATACAAAAAGCAGCTGAACAAGACTTACAATATTTACCCAAGGAGGAAATAGAAAAACGTATTAGAGAAAAACGTAAACAAATGGAAGTTGCAGCTAAAGATCTCGATTTTATGGCCGCTGCTCAATTACGTGATGAAATTACTTTTTTAAAAGAAAATCTTAAATAACTATCTATAAATAATAATGAATTAACTCATTTTTCAATATAAGTTTAACATTATAAAAGAAACAAAAACGAAATACTTATATTTATCTTAACCTATCAATTAGAAAAACAACCTCTCTTTTTTTCTAATAGAATATGAAATTCAAAAAGATAAATTATGAATACGTACGCTGATAAAACACAAGAAAACAAATCATTAAATAATGATACTATAAAACAAAATGTTAGTGAATCTACTCTTCAATTTATAGATAATAGATCTACAGCTGTTACTCAACAAAAATTACAAGAAACAGCTAATAATAGTCAGCAAGTTTCTTCTTTAAGATCTTTTCAAAATGCAGCCAATAATAACTTAGACACTAAAAAAACGACACAATTACAATCAATAGCTAATACCACAGACCAATCTCCTATTCAACAGAAAAAAAACAATACTGGTTTACCTAACAACTTAAAATCTGGTATTGAAAAAATTTCTGGTTATTCTATGGATGATGTTAAAGTACATTACAATTCAAATAAACCTACACAATTAAAAGCCCATGCTTATGCTCAAGGAACAGATATTCATATAGCTCCTGGACAAGAAAAACATTTACCGCATGAGGCATGGCATGTTGTACAACAAAAGCAAAATCGAGTAAAACCGACTATGCAGTTAAAAGAAAAAGTAAATGTAAATGATGATTATGTATTAGAAAGAGAAGCAGATATTATGGGAAGAAAATCTCAAAATCTAGGAGAACAAACTTCTCAATTAAAATCTAATACGAGCTTAAAAAACAAAGAAATCTCAAATAATGCCCCAATACAAGGTTATTTTGAGGTTGGTCCAAATAGAGTTTCAGAAAATCTAAACATTGTATGGGAAGATAAAAAAGAAGCCTATGCTGCTACTTCTAAATTTACAGAAGCTAATCAAGAACTAGACGGTAAAAACGGAAAATTTCTCTTACACAAAGGAGCAGGAAAAACTTATGGTGGAAATACAACTTTTCATAAAGTAGAACCTCGTTTAAACCCAAGAACAACTACCGAGGAAGAGCAAAATTTACAGCCTACTATGGGAGATACCGATGAAATTATTGCGTTAAAACATGAGCAATATATACAAGAACTTGATTGGGTTGCCGAAGATTTAGCCGAATTTAGGGTAGATTTTCCAAAACAGCTCGTTGAACATAAAGATTGGAATAAAGAAAATAATAGAAAAGCAATAATTGGGGCTGCCTTAAACGAATGGTGTCATGCAGAAGTTTTTAGATTTGATCTTCTTTTTATGGCATTAGCCCAAGCAACATTTAACTATTTAGAACATGGCAGTTTATTGTTAATGACTAGAGATATTATGGAGGTTGAGACTAAATTTCATAATTTTATTCAAAAAGAAAGAGCTTACCCAAATGCTATTTCTTTACCAAATGATTGTGCACAATGTGTTAGTGAGGTAATTGGTGGATCAAATGCTAGAGAACGAGGAAATTTAAATCCAGATATTGGGGGGAACTATCATGAAACATTAACTTCACCTAAAAAGAACCAAACTGGTTGGAATTTTCATTGGGCAGGTGTTATTATGAAAGACGGAGGAGATAATATTACATTAGAAAGTGCAGGAGGCATGTCATTAACCAATAACGATCGTCAGACATGGTGGTTTGGTATGTTTGGTACTAAGAAAGAAGAACAAACCTTTAGACATCAAATTAGACAAATTCACTACAATAGAAATATTAAACTTCTAAGAAAGGAATTACCTGACGGAGTTGAAAATTATAGATTTAGAGAAGACTTTGGGCTTATTTTAGATATTGTACAAATGCAGAAAGCTTTAAGAGCTTTAAACGGTAAGTAAACTACTTAAAAGGT
>CALISK010000165.1 GCA_938041625.1 uncultured Tenacibaculum sp.
AAAAGGTGGTAATTAATATTACCACCTTTTGTTTTATAAAAGAGTTCTACCAATAAAAGTAGTAGATGATTTAATGAGTTTTTAGAAACTTGTTACTTAATTAAAAAATTGTAAAATTATGAAAACTCTTCATTATAGCCCTTGTTTGTTTATTGGTCTCAAAAATAGTTAAAACTATGCACTTTAGTGCATTTCGCTTTAGCTTCTAAAAACGTTCATTACATTTATAGGATGTCATCTATTCAAAGAAGTAATAGTCATTCAGTAAGTCGTTTAACGACATATAGTTTGGAGTACGAAGTATAAGTATGACGTTTTAAATGGAGATATAAAAATAAAGTGTCGAACAATTTTGAAGCAGGTTTGTGAATCTGAGAATGTTCATATACTGAAAGGTGTAGTTTCGAAGAATCATGTTCATGTGCATGTTGAATACCGTCCTTCGTTATCAGTGAGTGATTTGGTAAAGCGTTTAAAGGGTAGAAGTTCAAGGAAATTACAACAAGAGTTTCCTGAACTGAATAAACGTTACTGGGGTAGTCATTTTTTTGGTATAGGTTATGGATGTTGGAGTACAGGTAATATTACAGATGAAATGGTAAATGAATATCTAGAACATCATAGAAAGCCAGATGATGACGGTTCAAATTTCATATTGGAATGACTTTCAGTCGTAACAAAAACTATGGCACTTTCAGTCCATAGTGGTTTATTAACTCTTTAATTATAAGTTTTGGGTTAAAGCAGAGCACTAAAATTTTGTGCCAAATTCAAAATTAGATTCTTTTGTTGAGATATGTGATTCAAGATAGAGTTCCTGGGTTTTACATTCTTTTTAGAATTTCAACATACACGAATTTTTAAAACGGGAATATAGTTAATTCTTTAATTCTACTAATTATGGTTAAGTATTATTCAGTTGATTGCTTTAGTATACATACAAAAGTCCTCTATTAGTTATTGTATTAGATTAATCTGAAGGTTTTAATAAAATGGGCTAGGGTTATTTTTTGGTGGAGGATACTATGATCTTTCCTTAATCTATTAAATATTATTTAGGACTTACTAATAGAGGGGATGAAGGTGTTTTGTGTCAGAATTATGAACTACTCTTCATATAACAACAAAATTTGACGTTTTTAAAGTAGGAATAGATTATAATTTAAAATTATAGGAGAGTCTTATAGATTTATTCATGAATATAAATTATATAAAAAAAGCTACTTTTATTATAAAGTAGCTTTTTTTGATTTGAAATAAAGTTTTATTTACTTCTTCTATCGAATTTACGATTGTTATTTTTCTTACCTTGAAACTTATCATTGCTTCTAGATCTTCCAAAGCCTTTGTTAGGGCTATCACTACGTCTTTTTCCTCCGCCTCCAGAGCCACCAGATCGTCTTCCGCCTTTTTTTTCCTTGGTAATCTCTACATTTACTCTTCTACCGTTAAAATCAGAATTATTACTGCTAAAAGCATCTAAAGTTTGATCTTCGAAATTTTTGTCAATTTCAAAGAAAGAAAATGTGTCTAAAATATCAATAGCCCCAATTTCTACATTTTTATCGATACCTTGTTCATTAATTAATCCCATTAATTTAGCTGGGTTTAATTTGTCTTTTCTACCTAAATTGATAAAGAAACGAGACATGTTTTCGTTAGACATTCTACCACCCGAACGGCGATCATCTCTATCTCTCGATGGCATGTTATTTAAATCAGGAGCATTTTCATAGTAAGATAAAAAAGAATTGAATTCTAATGAAACAAACTTTTTAATTAACTCTTCTCTAGAAAACTCTTCTAATTTTTCATAAATACTAGGTAAAAAAGCATCTATTTTACTAGTGTTAACTTCAGTGTTTTCAACTTTATCAATTAAATGGAAAAGTTGTTTTTTGCATATTTCCTCGCCAGTAGGTATTTCTTTTTCAACAAATTTCTTATTTAAAATTCGTTCAATAGGTCTTAATTTACCCTTTTCTTTTCTATTAACTAAAGCTATAGAAACTCCAGTATTTCCGGCTCTACCAGTTCTACCACTTCTATGGTTATAGTTTTCAATTTGATCTGGTAATTTATGGTTAATTACGTGCGTAAGACTATTAACATCTAAACCACGAGCAGCAACATCTGTTGCAACAAGCATTTGTATGTTCTTTTTTCTAAACTTCTCCATAACACTATCACGTTGACCTTGTGATAAATCACCATGCAAAGAATCAGCATTATATCCATCTTGGATTAATTTATCTGCAACCTCTTGCGTTTCTCTTCGTGTTCTACAAAAAACGATAGCGTATATGTTAGGATTAACATCAGCAATCCTTTTTAATGCTTGGTATCTATTTCTTTCTGTTACAAAATAAGATTCATGACTAACATTATCTGAACCTTGATTTTTTTGACCAGAAGTTACTTCAATAGGATTACTCATGTAATTACGAGCAATAGATTCAACTTCTCTAGGAAATGTTGCTGAGAATAATAATGTTTGTTTAGTATCTGGAGTAGCGTCTAGTACCTTATCTAGTTCGTCTTTAAACCCCATGTTTAACATTTCATCAGCTTCATCTAAAACTAACCACTTAACAGTGTTAAGCTTTAAAGCTCTTCTTTTAATTAAATCGACAGTACGACCAGGAGTTCCTACTACAATTTGAGCTCCTCTTTTTAATTGTCTTATTTGTTGATCTATGTTAGAACCACCATAAACAGTAGCAACTTTTAAATTTGGAAGATATTTAGAAAATTCTTCAATGTTTCTACCAATTTGAACTGCTAATTCTCTCGTAGGAGATAAAATAATAGCTTGTGTTGCAGTAGAAGTTTCATCTGCAAGTTCAATAATAGGTAAACTAAAAGCTGCAGTTTTACCTGTACCCGTTTGAGCAAACGCTTTTAAATCACGATCAGATGATATTATTTGTGGAATTGCTTTTTCTTGAATTACGGTAGGTTTTTCATAACCTAAATCGCGCAAAGCCTTATTGATAGGTTCTTTTAAACCTAAATCAGAGAATGTTGACATACTATGAGTTTTATGAACTCATAGAAGCCCTATCTATGAATTCTAAATTATAACTTAATTATTAGGACGGCACAAAAGTAATTAAATTTAATTAAATAACAGAAAGTTGTTTTTTAGATTTTTTATAACTCAGTTATTTGTTTTTCAATGGCTTTAGAAGATAAAGAACAAAAACCATTTTTAACAATTCCTTTTTTGTTAATTAAGACCATTCTAGGAAGCTTACTCGTTAAAAAATTATGAGCAATACTTTCTGGTTGAAGATAAAACTGATGCTTAATATTTAAACCTTTAACGTATTCGTTTTTATTATTATTTATATTTACAACAATAAACTCGACACTAGGATTCTTTCGTATTAAATAATTTACTCTAGAGGCTACCCAATTGCTAGAAGCATATTCTTTATTCCAAAAATAAATTACAGAGTTTTTATGTTTAATAACATTGTCTATTTTTTCTATACTACCATCAGGAGACATGAGTGAAAAATTAGAAAACTTCTCATTTTTTTGAATTCCTTTTAAATCTTTTAGCAAAGAAGAAATTTCATCTTTATCTTTTTGGTTTGTAGATGAAGAAATAAAAGTTTGGAACGCTTTTTTATTAATACTACAGCTTTTTTTATTGTAAAAATGGCGAATAGTTGTTTCCTTTAGTAATTTGTTTTTAAGTTCAGCAGAACTTATTTTCTCATTAATAGCATTTAAAAGAGCTATTGTAAAATCATCACTATCGTCTTTTATTTTCTTTTTATAGATATCACTATATAAATTATTATAAACATAATCTCTATAAGGAGAATAAAACATTAAAGAAGGATTGCTTATAGGAGCTAAGGTTCTGTGAGAAGTAAAAGAGTTATCTAATACTTCAGGTTCTTCTTTTAAACTATTGTCAATTATAAAACTCTCTAATTTTGTGTATAAAGGGTAGTGTAAAGCTACTTTTAAAATATCAATAAATTTTTCTGACTTTTCTTGGTTCTGAATTTTATAATCCTCAATAAATTTATCCTTAACGATTTTAAGCGAATCAACTTTGTACTTAAACTCATTAGCAGGTAAATTATAATATTTATAGAAGTCTCTTTGTTGTTGTTCTTTAGATAAAAAACTTTCTATAAGTAAGTTATTTCTAGTGGCATTTTTTCCACTGAAAACTATAGACTCATCAAAATCCCAAGTATTTAAACGAATTAATAAACTGTCTTTAGGTTCTAAAAAAATATATTGTACTTCGCTACCATGTTTAAAATAATAAAGACCAGATTTAACGTTCTTTATTTCACCAAGAAAAGTATTGTCTTTTTTTAATTTAATAGAATCTATAATCTTTTGAGTATTATCAAAGAGAAGAACAAAATTATCTTTTGGGTGTATAATTTTACCTCCAAAATATGTAATCTCTTCTTTTTCAGAGGTATTACAGCTTATTAAGAAAACAGAAATAAAAAAAGTAAAATATTTGATCATATTTCTTTTAAAAAGATAATTAACTAACGCTCAAAAATAGAGATATGAAGTAGAATTCGGTGTTAATTAGATGTTAATATTAGAATTAGAGCATATTTTTATGGGTTACAATTTATTAACTACAAATGCAAAAAAAGACTAGAGTTTTTAATACTTTTGCATCGAATTTAAAAAAATAAAAAATGTTATCAGTTTCTAATTTGTCAGTTCAATTTGGTAAGCGCGTTTTATTTGATGATGTAAATACTAAGTTTTTACAAGGTAATTGTTACGGAATTATAGGTGCTAATGGTGCGGGAAAATCTACTTTTTTAAAGATTTTATCAGGAAAAATGGATGCTACTTCAGGACAAGTACATCTAGAGCCTGGAAAGAGAATGTCGGTGCTTTCACAAGATCACTATGCGTTTGATGAGTTTCCAGTTTTAGAAACTGTAGTAATGGGAAATAAAGATCTTTTTAGAATTAAAAAAGAGATCGATGCTTTATATGCTGATTATACAGACGAAAATGCCGAAAAAATTGGAGAGTTACAAGTTCAGTTTGAAGAAATGAATGGATGGAATGCAGATTCTGAAGCTGCTTCGATGTTATCGAATTTAGGTATTAAAGAAGAGTTACATTATTCATTAATTAAAGATTTGGATGGTAAACAAAAGGTACGTGTATTATTAGCACAAGCATTATTTGGTAATCCTGATGTACTAATAATGGATGAGCCAACCAATGATCTTGATTTTGAAACTATTTCTTGGTTAGAGAACTTTTTAGCTAATTATGATAATACAGTAATAGTAGTATCGCATGACCGTCACTTCTTAGATTCTGTATGTACTCATATTTCAGATATAGATTTTAGTAAAATAAATCATTTCTCTGGAAATTATACTTTTTGGTATGAATCGAGTCAATTAGCAGCCAAACAAAGAGCACAACAAAATAAAAAAGCAGAAGATAAAAAGAAAGAATTAGAAGAGTTTATTAGACGTTTTTCTGCCAATGTAGCAAAATCTAAACAAGCTACTTCTCGTAAAAAAATGATAGAGAAGTTAAATGTAGAGGATATTAAGCCTTCAAGTCGTAGATACCCAGCTATTATTTTTGATAGAGATAGAGAAGCAGGAGATCAAATATTAAATGTAGAAGGTTTATCTAAAAAGGATGCAGAGGGAGAAGTTTTATTTTCTAATATAGATATCAATCTAAATAAAGGAGATAAAGTAGCTATAATTTCTAAAAATTCTAAAGCTTCTAGTGCGCTTTATCAAATATTAATGGAGAATGAAGAAGCAGATTCAGGAAAATTTAATTGGGGTGTAACAACAACTCAATCTTATTTACCTTCAGATAATTCCGAGTTTTTTCAAAATGGAGAATTAAACTTAGTAGACTGGTTAAGACAATATGCTAAAACAGAGGAAGAGCGTGAAGAAGTTTTCTTAAGAGGTTTTTTAGGAAAAATGATCTTTTCTGGAGAAGAAGCATTAAAAAGGAGTAATGTTCTTTCTGGAGGAGAAAAGGTACGTTGTATGTTATCTAGAATGATGATGACTAGAGCTAATATATTATTAGTAGATGAACCTACCAATCACTTAGATTTAGAATCTATTCAATCATTAAATAATTCTTTGATTAATTTTAAAGGAACCATATTGTTTACAACCCATGATCATGAGTTTGCGCAAACTGTTGCTAATAGAATTATAGAAATAACTCCTAATGGAGTCATTGATAAGTACTCAACTTTTGATGATTATTTAAGAGATCCTAAAATAAAAGAGTTAAGAAAGAAGATGTATTCATAAATAATAAAAAAAAGGAAGCTTTTAAAGCTTCCTTTTTTTTATTCAGTTCGAATTGGGCTTATTATTTCAACATCACTAAAAGCGATAGCACCTCTAATAATACCATCAATACTATTTTTTAAGGCTTCAATTAGTTGCATCTTTAATTGTGATTTATGATAAATTAAACTAACTTCTCTTGCAGGAGGAGGAGTGTCAAATTCTCTCAGGTGTTTTTTATCGTTTTCATTCAGGTCTAAAGTATTCAAATAAGGAAGCAATGTCATTCCTAAACCATCTTTAGATAATTTGATTAAGGTATCAAAACTTCCACTTTCTAAATGAAAACGTTTATGCTCATCTTTTTTATTTACTTTACATAAATTGATAACACTATTTTTAAAGCAATGACCATCTTCCAACAATAAAATATCTTCTAGTTCTAAGTCTTCAATAGCTAATTTTTGTTTTTCATATAAACGATGTTCTTCAGGTATTAAACCTACAAAAGGTTCATAATATAGTACACGCTCTTTAATAGCTTCATTTCCTAGTGGAGTAGCAGCTATAGCAGCATCAATATAACCATCTGTAAGTTTTCTTATAATTTCTTCTGTAGTTAATTCTTCTATAATTAACTGAACTTTTGGATATGTTCGAGTGAAGGTTTTTAAAAACATAGGTAATAATGTAGGCATTACTGTAGGAATAATACCTAGTTTAAATTCACCTCCGATATACCCTTTTTGTTGATGAACAATATCTGTAATTCTATTACTCTCATCTACAATTACTTTAGCTTGTTCTACAATTTTTATCCCTACCGGAGTTAATTCTATAGGTTTTTTAGAACGATTAAAAATTTTTGCATCTAATTCATCTTCCAATTTTTGTATTTGCATACTAAGTGTTGGTTGAGTAACAAAACAGTATTCAGCTGCAACAGTAAAGTTTTTATGTTCAGCAACAGCTAATGTATATTTTAATTGGGTAATTGTCATTTATAATAATTTCTGATAAAGATATTAATTCTATCGATAAAACTGATAGTTTGTTTTTTAAATTAATGAAATAATTTTGTCATAAATTAAAAAATAAAAATTATGGATAACACAATATTAGGTCTAGATAAAAGTAAAACAGTAAATGAACTTGAGGAATTAAATGTTCTTTTATCAAACTTTCAAATATTTTATCAAACATTAAGAGGTTTACACTGGAATATAAAAGGAAAGAATTTTTTTGAATTGCATGTTAAGTTCGAAGAACTGTATTTAGATGCACAAGATAAAATAGATCTGATAGCTGAAAGGATACTTACTTTACAAGGAACACCATTACATACTTTTAAAGATTATATATCTAAAGCAACAGTTAAAGTAGGAGAAAATATTAATAATGATGAAAAGGCTATTAAATTAATAGTAGATTCAATATCTCAATTGTTAAAAAAAGAAAGAGAAATTTTAGAGATATCAGATGAAATGAATGATGAAGGAACCAATTCTATGATGAGTGATTTTATATCTGAACAAGAAAAAACAATATGGATGTTTAATGCTTGGTTACACTAAAAAAAGAGCCTATTTAAATTAATTCTAATTATTAAGCTTAAGTTTAACTTGGTAACAATTTATTAAGAATGAATTAAATTCGAAGTGATGCAAAGTTTAAGTTGTAGTTGTTGTTTTGTAGTTATATAAAAACTAATAGAAACAATAATGAAAAAATTAAAATTAAGCTTTGTAGCATTGATAGCGCTATCAATATCAATGACAAC
>CALISK010000166.1 GCA_938041625.1 uncultured Tenacibaculum sp.
CTTTTGTATACTAAGTTTTAAATGTTGTTATATGGGTATTTTAAGTGGTTTTTTAGGGTCTACTCCTGATGAGTGTAAGGTTTTTATTAGGCCTGTTAGAGATGTTATTGATATTGTTGGTGGTAAGTGGACGTTGCCTGTGCTTACAGCACTTTCTTTTAAAAGTCATCGTTTTAAAGAATTACAAGTACAAATAGAAGGAGTCACTTCTAGAATGTTGTCTAAAGCATTAAAAGATTTGGAGTTAAATGGTCTTGTAGAAAAAGAAGTATCATTAGAAAATACAACTATTGTAAAATACAAACTTACATCTTATGGTGAGTCTTTGGATGAACTCTTGGTTTTAATGAGAACTTGGGGGGTAAATCATAGAGAAAGAATAATGACTATATAAGTTAAAATAATAATGCTTTTACAATCTTTAAAAGAGGTTATTTTTTATTAATACTAATTACATATTGTTTAGGTGTAGTACCATATTTCTTTTTAAAAGCAGCAATAAAATGACTGGAGGTACTATAACCAACCTGTAAGCCTACTTCATTTACATTAAACTGATTTCTTTCCAATAATTTTCTAGCAAACTCCATTTTATAATCAAATAAAAAACTGTAAACAGTATCGCCGTATACTTGTTTAAACCCTTCTTTCAATTTTTTAAGATTTAAACCAATTTCATTCGCTAATTCTTGTAGGGTTGGAGGTTCGGCCATACGAGAGATTATAATATCTTTAGCTTTTCTTATTTTTAAAACATCACGCTCATCAACCAAAAAAGGACAATATTCACCATTAACGGCTTCATCTTTTTGAAAGTGTAAACTTAATAATTCATATATTTTACCCTTAATATATAAGTTTCTTATTGAGCTGTTAATAGAAGCATTAATCATTTGTTTTAAAACAATTAATACAGTAGGTTTAATTATCGAATCGTCATAATATTTTCGATTGCTATTTTCTTCACTTAAAAAAGGAATATAACTAGCTTCATTTGAAAATAAAGCATGGAATTTTTTAATAGAAATTAATAAAGAAACTAAAGAACTTTTGGGTCTTATTTCTAAGTTAATAGGTAGGTTTTGTTTTGGGTTGTATAATAAGATTGAATGTTCTTCTAAAACATCAAAGGTGTAGCTACCATTATTAAAGTGAAATTTTGTGTTTCCATGAATACAAAAATGCAATTGAATAAAAGAGTTATCTATATCACGTTCAAAACGTTGTGTTTCCATAGAGTTGTTTGATAACTCTAATAGTAGAAAACCATTTTCTAAATTTGTTTCAGTAAAAGTACTTTCAGCGATATTTTTCATCGTTGTTAATATTTTTGTTTACAACTTTTTTATTTAGAATTATTCTACATAGAAAGGTTGTAAACACTTAATTATAGTACAAAAGTAGTTAAAATCTAGGTTTTTACATATTTATTATAATAAAAATCAAGAAACGACACTTTAAGTTCCTCTAGCGATATTTTTATCTGAAGTAAGTTTATATTTTTGTCAAGATTTTTGATAAATATTTAATGTTGACAGATATTAAGCCTAAGAATTTTTATAATATAGGAATAAGTTATGTAAAGGCAGATGCACAAACAAGAGGTAGGTTTTCTTTATCTAAAGAAAATCAAGTAGCATTACTTGAGGAAGCTAAGCAGAATGATTTTGAAGGATTATTTGTAGTATCTACTTGTAATAGAACAGAGATTATAGGTTTCGCCGAGCACCCGTTTCAGTTAATAAGTATGCTTTGTAAACATTCAAATGGTTCTGTAGAAGAATTTGCAAAAGTTTCTTATGTTCATAAAAATCAAGAGGCGATTCAACATCTCTTTAGAATGGGAACAGGTTTAGATAGTCAAATTTTAGGAGATTATGAGATTGTAGGCCAATTACGACAAGCGTTTAAACTAGCAAAGAAAGTTGGAACTACCAATGCATATTTAGAACGATTACTTAACAGTGTAATGCAAGCAAGTAAGCGAGTTAAAAACGAAACTAAATTAAGTTCAGGTACTACTTCTGTATCTTATGCAGCTGTTCAATATTTAATTAAAAACCTACCGAACTATAATACCAAAAACATTTTAGTTTTTGGGTTAGGTAAAATGGGAAAACATACTTGCAAAAATTTAGCGGAGTATACTCAAAACAAATCAGTTACTTTAATTAACAGAACAGAAGATAAAGTAGATGAGTTTGTAAAGGAATATCCATTTATAAATAAGGCAAAATACAATCAACTAACAGAAGAGATAACAAATTGTGAAATATTGATTGTTTCAACAGGAGCATCAATGCCAACAATAACGATAGATACTATTAAGTCGAATAAGGAATTATTGATTTTAGATTTATCAGTTCCTGCAAATGTTTCAGAAGAGGTTAAAAATTTAGAAAACATTACCTTAGTAAATGTAGATGAATTGTCTAAAGTTACCGATGAAACATTAACAATTCGTAAACAAGAAATTCCATCTGCAGAAAAAATAATAGAAATTCATAAGCAAGAGTTTAATGAATGGCTGAATCACCGTCGTTTTACACCTGCAATTAATGCGTTAAAACAATCGTTAGAAACGATTCAGCAAAATGAAATTAATTTTCACAAGAAAAAAATAGAAAATTTTGATGTAGATCAAGCAGAGGCAATTACATCAAGATTCATTCAAAAAATAACTACACAGTTTGTAAAACACTTAAAAGAAGAAGAAACTTCTGTAAACCAAAGCATACAAGTGATGGCTAAAGTGTTTGGCACTAATTTAGAAACGATCGATGCAAAAAATCATTAGAATAGGAACTCGAGAGAGTGAGTTAGCGCTTTGGCAAGCTAAAAAAGTTCAAAAACTTTTAGAAGAATTAGAATATAAAACCCAAATAGTTCCTATAAAATCTACAGGAGACATTGTGTTAGATAAGCCTTTGTATGAATTAGGTATTACAGGAATTTTTACTAAGAATTTAGATATAGCAATGTTAAATAATGACATTGATATTGCTGTTCATTCTATGAAAGATGTACCTACAGCTTTACCAGAAGGAATTGTTCAAGCTGCTGTGTTAAAGAGAGCTAATTATAATGATATTT
Source organism: uncultured Tenacibaculum sp. (assembly GCA_938041625.1). Lineage (GTDB taxonomy): Bacteria > Bacteroidota > Bacteroidia > Flavobacteriales > Flavobacteriaceae > Polaribacter. The sequence continues at coordinate 3,094 of CALISK010000166.1, forward strand.
TAGTGCTAGGTGATGACAATGAGGAATTCATGGCACAAAGAGAAGGGGTAATAGCTACAGGAAGTTTGCGTAGAAGAGCACAATGGCTAAATAGATATCCTACACATAATGTCGTTGATTTACGAGGAAATGTAAATACACGTTTAGAAAAATTAGAAAATAACGACTGGAACGGAGCTGTTTTTGCAGCAGCTGGTTTAGAACGTATTGGTAAACGCCCTAAGGACGCTATTAATCTTTCTTGGATGATTCCAGCACCAGCTCAAGGAGTAATTATGATTACTGCATTGGCTGAAGATGATTTTTCTATAGATGCGTGTAATCAATTAAACCATGTAGATACAGAAACTTGTACAACAGTTGAAAGAGAGTTTTTAAAAGAATTAGAAGGAGGTTGTACTGCTCCAATAGGCGCTTTAGCTTATATAAACGATGTAGATAAAGAGTTAGTTTTTAAAGGGATTTTATTAAGTAGAGATGGAAAAAAGAAGATTGAAATTGGTAAAAAGGTTCCTGTAGGAAGACACAAATTTGTAGCAATAGATTGTGCTAAACATATTATAGACAAAGGAGGTAAGATCTTAATGATGGAAGATCAGGGACTCGAAAAAGAGTTCTCGATTTATTCAACTAAAAAACTTTCTGAAGCTCAAAAAAAATTACTACCAAGAACAGTAGAAGTAAATGATAGTGATTTTATTAAAATTCGATTTAACCGAATAACTCCAAGAATAGTTAAAAAAGAAATTGAAAATGTGATTTTCACAAGTAAAAATGGAGTAGAAGCAGTTCTAAACAATTTTACTAAAGATGAATTAAACTTCAAGAATATTTATTGTGTTGGTAGGAGAACAAAAAAACTGATTGAAGAGAGAATTGGTAAAGTTTTTCATGTAGAAAGAAATGCAAAGAAGCTTTCAGAATATTTGTCGAATCAAATTAAAGGACAAGAAGCTACTTATTTTTGTAGCGACTTACGCTTAGATACATTACCAACAGTTTTAGCTAAAAACGAAATAATAGTAAATGAAGTTGAAGCTTATAAAACAATGTACAGTCCAGCTAAAGTTGAGGATAAGATAAATGGAGTATTGTTTTATAGTCCTTCAACAGTTGAAAGCTATATGCAAAGTAATACTTCAGATAAAATAGCTTTTTGTATAGGAGAAACTACAGCTAAAGAAGCACGTAAATATTTTGATAAAGTACAAGTAGCGAATTTACCTACAGTAGAAAGTATTTTAGAATTAGTAAACTTACATTTTGTAAAAGAATAAAATGAAAAAAATATTATTAATGATATTGTTATTAACCTTTTACTTCTGTAAAAAAGAAGAGAAGGTTAATAAATATCCTAATAGTATTGGAGATATTACTTTTAATGCTGAAAAAGATGATTCAAATTTTGTTCTTTGTAACAAAAATAATGTTTATCAGTATTTTAATGATGGTCGAGGACTAGGTTATGAAGGTGAAAAACTAGCTTTAATAACAGCAGTTAAAGAAAAATACAAACCAGTAAAAACTACACAAAGCGGCTTAATAAGAATACGGTTTATTGTAAATTGTAAAGGAGAAACAGGAATGTTTCGAATTATTCAAATGGACGATAATTATGAAGCCTTTTCTTTTGATAAAAAAATAATAAATCGATTATTAAAAATAACAAAAGAACTTTCTGGTTGGGTGATAAAACAAAGAAAAGATGTAGCTCTTGATTATTATCAATATTTAATTTTTAAAATTAAAGAAGGAGAAATCGTAGAAATTTTGCCATGAAAAAAGTAATACTATATTTATTTCTTATAACCTTTTTTAAGGTCGCTTCTCAAAACTGTAATGCATATAAATGGGAAGGGAATTTAAAGAAGTACGAAGCTTGTAAAAAAGCAAAGGAATCAGAGTATTATTATCAATTCAATCATAAGTATCATGAAATTTTAGATGAAGCTATTGCTATAGACCCTACTTATGATGATGCATATTGGGCTAAATCAATAGCCTATTTAAAAAGTGGTGATTTTTTATCATGGAAAAAAATAATTGATGAAGCCGTAGATTTAAATCCCAAAAAACATTTAGGATATAGAGGTTGGTGTCGTTATCAGTTTTTTAGAGATTATAAAGGAGCTATTAAAGATATAGAAGAGTTTCAAAAGATTATTAAAGGAGATGTAGGCTATTGTCAAAATGGAGATTATCATCTATTAATTGCAAAAGCTATTTGTTATAAAGCAATAGGAGAAAAAGAAAAAGCAATTCAAATAATAGAAACATATTTAGAGAAAAATGATAACGAATCAGATTTATTTAATTTTTATCATTTAGGAGTTTTATATTTTGAAAAAGGAAACTACAAAAAGGCTTTAAAATATTTTCAAAAACAAGAAGTCGAGAACAATTTAGCAGAAAATCAATATTATATTTCTTTATGCTATAAAGCATTGAAAGATTTTGATGCTTATAAGAAAAAAATAGAAGATTCTGAAAAAATGTACAAGGAAGGATATTTTATGCGAGATCCTTATTCCTATCATTATGATAAAGTGTATTTATCTCAAATAAAAAAAGAATTAAAGAAAAGTAAACAGATTTAACCTTTAAACTTTATAATTAGTATTAATGTTTAGAACAAGAAGATTAAGGAAAACAGAAAACGTACGCAGATTAGTTAGAGAGAATAAATTATCTGTAGATAATTTTATATACCCGCTTTTTATAGAGGAAGGGAAAGGAATTGAAAAAGAAATTATTTCAATGCCAGGAATTAAAAGGTATTCATTAGATACAATTTCTAAAGAATTAGATGAGGTTGTGGCTTTAAATATTCCAGCAGTATTATTATTCGGAATTCCATCTGAAAAAGATGAAGAAGGAACTGAAACTTGGAATGATAATGGAATTATGCAACGAGCAATTCAATTTATCAAAAAAAACTATCCAAGTTTATATGTTATTACAGATGTTTGTTTTTGTGAATACACTTCACATGGGCATTGTGGAGTTCTTTGCGATAATGATGTTGATAATGACGCAACATTAGTAAACATAGCCAAGCAAGTAGTTTCTCATGCAAGGGCAGGGGTAGATATGGTTGCTCCTTCTGGTATGATGGATGGAACCATTGCAATGGTTCGTGAAAGTCTCGATAATACAGGGTTTTCTAATTTACCAATTATGGCGTACTCTGTAAAATATGCATCCGCTTTTTATGGTCCTTTTAGAGATGCAGCAGATTCTGCCCCATCTTTTGGAGATAGAAGAACTTATCAAATGGATCCTTCAAATAGAGATGAAGGTTTGCGTGAAGCAACTTTCGATGATGAAGAAGGAGCAGACATTTTAATGGTAAAACCGGCATTGTCATACTTAGATATTATTCGTGATTTAAAGGAGAATTTTGATCGACCTATTGCTTGTTATAACGTAAGCGGTGAGTATGCGATGGTAAAAGCAGCAGCAGAAAAAGGATGGATAGATGGAGAACGTGTAATGATGGAAAGTTTATTATCAATGAAACGTGCTGGTGCAGATATCATTATTACTTATTTTGCAAAAGAAGCAGCTAAGGTTTTAAATAAGTAGTATAAAATAGAGATTTACTATTAGGAATTTAGAAATAGTAAATTACAAAATAATAAAAATTGAAAATTTTATTGACGTAAAATTAAATGAATAATTTAATTTTATAAAAATCACCTAAATAAATGAACTTTAAAAAATCACAAAAACTATACAACAAAGGATTAGTTAATTTAGTTGGAGCTGTAAACTCCCCAGTAAGAGCTTTTGCTTCTGTTGGAGGAAATCCTTTATTTATTAAAAAAGCAAAAGGAAGTAAAATTACAGATGTAGATGATAATAAATACGTTGATTTAGTGCTTTCTTACGGACCAATGATTTTAGGGCATCGACATAAAAAAGTGCAGAAAGCAATCACTAAAGCTTTAGAAAATGGGTATTCTTTTGGTGCTTCTACAGAAAATGAAATAAAATTAGCTAAAATTGTATGTGATGCTTTTCCAGGAATGGATAAAGTTCGTTTTGTAAATTCAGGTACAGAAGCTGTATTAAG